>CALIBI010000010.1 GCA_938045815.1 uncultured Sulfolobales archaeon
CTGCGAGCATCCTAGCAATACACTCAAGACTTAACAAAAAAGAGAAAGAAGAGAGAGTGAGGAGGCTGGAAGACCCTAAAGGGTTTGATATCCTCATAACTACTTCCAGGTATTTCATGAAGAATTACGACAAAATAAGCAAGCATGACTTTGTTTTTGTTTTTGTTGATGACGTGGACGCGGTCTTAAGAGGTTCGAAAGCAATAAACTACTTACTCAACTTAATGGGTTTCACCGATTCCGACATAGAGAAAGGATTAAAAATAATCAGACTTAAGAGAGAGTTAGGACTGAGGGGTGAGTCTAGCGAGCTAGTTGAGGAAATCGAGAAGCTGAGATCTGAGGTGATGAAGCGTAGAAACACTGATAAAGTCTTGGTGATAGCTTCAGCTACAGGGAACCCCAGAGGACTCAGAGTTAGGTTATTCAGGGAGTTGATGGGGTTTGAGATAGGTGCTAGACCTGAGCTAATAAGGAATATAGAAGACACGTACATCAAGACTGAGAACCTCGAGAACGCTATTGAGGAGACAGTGAAGCTCGTGAAGACTTTAGGGGGAGGCGGGATAATCTACGTCCCGACGGACTTAGGTGTAGAGTTTGCTGAGGAGCTCGCTTCTAACCTCAGATCACGCGGGATAGCAGCTGAAGCAATGCATAGCAGGAAGATAAAAACTCTGGAAGAATTTGTTTCGGGTTCTATAGAAGTCTTGGTGGGGGTAGCCACCTACTACGGCGTGTTGGTTAGGGGTATTGATCTCCCGACTAGAATAAGGTACGCTATATTTGTTGACGTACCTAGACACAAGATAAACCTAAGACTTGATAAGTTGAGTGTTATTGATGTGATGAGACTCATACCTTTGTTGAGAGACGCAGTAACGGACTTAAGCGATAGGCGTTTCCTTGAGAACGCTTTCGTTAAGTTGAGGAGGGTTTTGAGGAGGTCTGGGAGTTACTTCCTCAAGATAGTTGATGAGGTGTTGAGGGGTGAGAGGAGTCCGCAGACAGCGAGTGAGAAACTCTTCGTAGAGGTTTATGAGAGAGTTCATGAATTGCTGAAAAACCAGACTATCGTAGAGAACCTGATTAAGCACCCGGAAGCTATCGTTGTTAGTGAGGGAGGGAATCTCTACGTACTAATACCTGACGCCCCAACATACATTCAAGCTAGTGGGAGGACTTCCAGGCTCTACTTAGGTGGTGTGAGTAAGGGTCTCTCAATCATAGTAACCTGGAATGAGAAACTCTTGAGAGCTCTTGAGAGAAGACTGAAGCTGCTTACCGGGGAGTTTGAGTTTAAGAATTTAGGAGAGATTGACTTGAGTCAGGTAATTAGTGAGGTAGACAGAACGCGTGAGGAGATCCTAGCTATAGGTAGGGGTGAGTTAATTGAGGATTTAGTTAAGAGGGTGGAGGTTAAGACAGCTCTCATGATTGTTGAGTCACCTAATAAAGCTAGGACTATAGCTAGGATGTTCGGGAAACCTAGCGTTAAGGAATACGGGAGGCTGAGAGTTTATGAGGTGAACTTAGGTAATTACACTCTACTGATTACTGCTAGCGGCGGCCACATATATGAGTTAATTACTGATCAAGGAGTTGATGGGGTGGAGCCTGCTGATTACGTTTACGGGGTTTTAAGCCGTAGAGGAGTTGTCGATAAGTCTTCTTTCGTTCCGGTATTCGCTCCTATAAAGAGGTGTGTGAAGTGTGGTTATCAGTTCGCGTCACTCGGTAACAGTACTTCATGCCCTCTCTGCGGATCAGAAAGCATCCTGAGTTCCTCGGACGTGATTCAGTCTTTGAGAGAAGTAGCTTACGAGGTTGATGAGGTACTACTAAGTACGGATCCGGACACTGAAGGTGAGAAGATAGCTTACGATCTCTATCACGCTCTAACCCCGTTCAATAGAGTCATAAAGAGGATTGAGTTTCATGAGGTGACTCGTAAGGCAGTGACTAACGCTCTGAGTAATCCTCGCGACATAAACTTCAAGCTAGTTAAGGCACAGCTCCTTAGGAGGATTGAGGATAGGTGGATAGGATTCTCGCTTTCCGGTAAGCTACAGAACGAGTTTTGGAGAGATTACTTCTGTTCAAGACTTGCTTCAGCTACTAACGAACACATCAATGCTAGATCGAGGCGAGTCAGCAAGTATTTAGTACTCTGCAGCAAGTATAGAGAGTCTTTCAAGGGATTGAGTGCTGGGAGGGTTCAAAGCCCTGTTCTCGGGTGGATCATAGAAAGCTATAAAGAACACCGTGAGTCTTTATCGACGTATTTGTTGTTGCGTTTCAGAGATCTGAGTATCGCTGTCAAGATACCTAAGGATTTGAGGGACTTAATTACTCGCGACAACGTTAGTGAGGTTCTGGTTAGTGTTAGAAGTAGTGAGGTGAGTGAAGAGCAGGTGAGTCCGCCGCCACCATACACCACCGATACCGCATTATCTGATATCTCAAACGCTTTAAGAATCTCAGCATCTCAAGTGATGAAGATCCTGCAGGAACTCTTTGAGTTTGGTTTAATAACTTATCACAGAACCGATAGTGTGAGAGTTTCTGACGCTGGGGTCAGGGTTGCGAAGGAGTATCTGATTAGTAGGTTTGGTGATTCGTGGACTGAGTTCTTTGAAGGTAGGTCATGGGGTGTTGGTGGTGCTCACGAATGTATAAGGCCTACAAGACCTGTCGATGCGGAGATGCTTAGGGAACTGATTAGTGAGGGTGTTATTGAGATTCCTAGAAGACTTAATAACACGCATTTCAGGGTTTATGACATGGTGTTCAGGAGGTTCATCGCTTCTCAAATGTCTAAGGCTACGGTCAGGAAGAGAGTTGTGGAATTCTTTGCGGAAGTGGTTACTAAGGACTCAAGGCGTGTTGGGTTACCGCCTACTAGCAAGGAAGTAGTTTCTGAGGTCGTGTTTGAGGGGTTTGACACGATCCTCAAGAGTCTGAGAGTTTATCGAATTCCTGAAGACGGTCTTTACAGTTCTGGGGTTTCTGACCTTAAGCACGAGATTAGGGTGATGTACGAGGTTCCGCTACTCACTCAAGCGTCCGTAGTGAGAATTATGAAGGAGAGAGGTATTGGCAGACCATCAACTTACGCTAAAGTGATTGAGACTATTCTTAAACGTAGGTACGCGTTCTCTAGAAAGAGAGGGGAACTAATACCCTCATTACTAGGTGTTGAGGTACACAACTACTTGACTGAGAGATACGCGCGTCTAGTTAGTGAGGAGAGAACTAGAGTTCTGGAGAGTAGGATGAGCCTTATAGAAAGTGATGACACGCTATATAATGATTTGCTTAAAGAATTATATGAGGAGCTAGAAAGAAACGAATTGCTTGGTGTGACTGGGTATGAGCTATAGGAAAACTGTAGCCGTAGTAAGACTAGACTTAAGCAGTAGTTCTAGAGTGTATGCTGAGTCTATAAACGAGGTCTTAGAACACATATCGAGCAACGTAAATCTGCTTTTATGTCTTTCTTCAGTGAATTCTCTTCATGATTTCATTAATGGGTACAGAATGTACAATAATTACAGGAATTATGTGAGGAACGTTACTAAGAAGCTACTTAACGTGGCTAGGAGGAGGGGAGTCTCCATCGCAATAACTCCTATTATTAGGAAGGGAGGTAATAAAGCATATTTTTCTACTGGTGTGATACCCCCGTTAGGACAGCCGTTCTTCAAGGCAGGTAATATACTGCCTATCAATGATAAAATATCGTCGAACAAAACTACCGAGGTATTTGATGTTGGTGGTATTAAGCTATGTTTTATTTACTTGAAAGAACTTGAAGTGCCTGAAGCAGCGAGAGTATGTAAGTTTTTAGGGAGCGACATCATAGTATCAGTTAATCCACCACTACTGACTGAGCGCGACCCAGAATTAACTCTTAAGTTAGGTGTTGTTAGGGCTGTGGAGAACAACATACCTCTCGTTGGTTTAGGAGGTTATTTAAGTAATAGGAAGCTGCAACAACCAACTTTCCTAATTAATAGTTCTGGTGACGTAGTTGATTTCTATAACGATTACGAGCCTGCAGTCTTTGAGGTTGAGATAGAGAGGCTATATCGTTTAGTGAGGTTAGACCTAATGCGTAGGTACATAAAACTAATTAAGGAGATAAGTACCTACCAGACACACAGAGACCTTCCTTAAAGCATTCAAGGATTCCTTCACGAATCTTGTGTGGTGAGTTTCATAACATAATCTTGCGTGCGTTAGTTTGCGTCGGAGTCGACCATAACTAATACCGAATTTATTATTTTGTTAGAACATAGTTATATCGGGGTTTAACAAAATGTTTGAGATTAGGTGGCATGGACGTGGTGGTATGGGAGCTGTCACGGCAGCCGACGTAACTGCTTCAGCAGCTATTAAGGCTGGCTTCTATGCTTTAGCGTTCCCAGAGTTTGGTGCTGAGAGGAGAGGCGCCCCGGTCACGGCGTACACCAGAATCAACAAAGAAATAATCTATGATAGAACACCTATAACTAACCCGGACGCTGTAGTAGTTTTAGATCCTTACATGATTACATCACCTAAGGTTCTCGCAGGGTTAAAGGAAGGTGGTTACTTAATAGTAAACACCACTAGAGAACCCTCGGAGATCTTGGATCAGATAGCAGACTTAAGACGCTTGAGAATCGCCGTAGCAACTGTTGATGCTACGAGTATTGCGATGAACATACTTAAGCAACCTATCGTTAATACCGCCATGATAGGTGCTCTGATAGCAGCTACCAAAATAGTATCCCTAGACGACGTGATAGAGGTTGTTAGGGAGAGGTTTCCCGAAAGATTAGCTGAGATTAACGTGAATATAATTAATGAGTCTTACAAGTTACTTAAGGTGATTAAACAGTGAGTAGTAGGTTGCCTTCCTGGAAAGAATTACCGATAGGAGCAGTTATACTGGAGCCAGGCTCCTCAAGACGCTATAAGACTCCTGAATGGAGGACTTCAAGACCCGTTATAAACCAGGATAAGTGTATCAGGTGCCGTATTTGCTGGTCTTACTGCCCAGAACCGGCAATAATAGAAGCTGATAAACCTTACGTCACCTCAGCAAACAAGAGATACGAGATATCCTACCTGATAGACTATGATTACTGTAAAGGTTGCGGTATATGCGCACAGGAGTGTCCTGTTAAAGCTATCGAGATGGTTCCTGAGGTGAGGTGAATGGGTAAAGTAGTTCCGCTCTCAGGTAATTCAGCCGTAGCGTATGCTGTTAAGTCAGCAGATGTGGACGTGATCTCCGCGTACCCTATAACCCCTCAAACCACAATAGTTGAGAAGCTAGCGGAATTCATAGCTAATGGGGAATTAGACGCTGAAATGATTCATGTAGAGTCAGAACATTCAGCACTCTCAGCAGCTGTTGGTGCGGCAGCCGCTGGTGCCAGAGTCTATACAGCGTCTTCCTCGCAAGGAATAGCTTTAATGTATGAAATAATGTTCATAGCTTCCTCACTAAGACTACCTATCGTCATGACCATAGCGACGAGAGCTCTCTCAGCACCCATAAATATATGGAACGATCACAGCGATTTCATGGCTGTCTCGGATACCGGCTGGATCATGATGATGGCTGAGAATAATCAGGAAGCTCATGATGACATCATACTCGCGTATAAGATAGCGGAAAACCCAGAGGTTCTCTTACCGGTGGTGACTGCTCTTGACGGGTACTTCATGACTCACACAACAGAGCCTATCAACGTGATAGAGAGGGAGGAAGCGTTAAGCTTCGCACCAAAGAGGAAGACGTGGTTCACGCTAGATCCAGATAAACCTGTAACTATGGGTGCTTTGGGAGACCCTCAATGGTATTTCGAGTTTAAGAAGCAGCAGTATGAGGCAATGAAGAAATCTAGGGAAGTCATTGAGAGAAGTATTGATGAATTCGCTAGGGTGTTTGGCAGGAGATATAATGCGGTTGAGTTTTACGGTGATGAGAATCCTGAAGTGGTGCTGGTTGCTATGGGTCATGTAGTAGGCAACATTAGAGCTTACTTGAACAAAATGAGAAGTAAGAATTCCAGGGTAGGAGTGCTTAAAGTAAAACTTTACAGGCCATTCCCAGAAGACTTGATAGTAAGGTATCTTGAGGATGTTGAAATTATTGGTGTGGTTGATAGAGCCTTAATACCTGGTTCCTCAAGTCCTGGACCTCTGCACTCAGAGATAGTTACAGCACTACGTAAGCATGAAGTGAATACCAAGACTCTAAGTTTCGTGACCGGTCTTGGAGGGAGGCCAGTAACGCACGAACACATAGGAGTGATGCTCAGTAAGCTCTCCGAACTAAAAGATAAGCCAGTCTCCGAACTACCTAGAGAGCCTCTGTTTATTGGGGTGAGAGAATGAGTAAAGTATTAACTATTAGGGACTTACCTCGTGAAGAAAGGTTCGCACCCGGGCACAGAATGTGTCAGGGTTGTGGCGCCGCTATACTGATGCGGCACATAACTAAGGCGATACCTAAGGACGCAATAATAGTTCACGCGACCGGGTGTGTTGAGGTAACCACAACACTATATCCTGAAACTTCCTGGATGCATCCATGGCTACACATAGCTTTCGAGAATGCCGCGGCCGGTGCTTCAGGTATTGAAGCCGCTCTCAAGGTACTTAAGAGGAAAGGCCAGCTACCTGCTGAGAAAGAAATAAAGGTAGTAGCTATAGGAGGTGACGGCGGAACCTTCGACATAGGTATTCAAGCGCTCTCAGGAATGCTTGAGAGAGAACATGATATTCTCTACGTAGTTTACGATAACGAGGCCTACATGAATACAGGTATACAGAGGAGTGGTGCCACACCTCAATGGGCTTGGACCACAACCACACCTGTAGGGAGGGTGTGGCGTGGTGAGTGGAGACCAAAGAAAGACATTATAGGGATAGCGCTAGCTCATAAAGTACCGTACGTAGCTACGGTAAACCCAGCATATCTTCCTGATCTCTACATGAAGATAAATAAAGCAATGAGTATTAAGGGACCTAAACTAATACATGCGTTCTCCCCCTGCGTGCCTGGTTGGAGGTATGAGCCATCAATAACCATAACGCTATGTAAGCTGGCTGTGCAGACAGGTTTGTGGGTAAATTACGAAATAGAGAATGGAGTACTGAACGTAACTACCCCAGTACCTAAGAGGAAGCCCGTGAGAGAATACCTGAAACTCCAAGGAAGATTCAGACACCTAACTGAGGAGGAGGTAAACGCCATACAAAAATATGTTGATGAGCAGGTAGCTCACATAAACAAGTTGGTTGGGAAGGAAGTCATAGGTCCTGTAGAAACTTAAGTGTTTTTAAGCTTAAATCAACCAAACAGCAAGTATAGTTCTCGTTATTCTGTTATAGCGTAGCAAGACGCTTTAGGTTCGTATATCTCGCCACCACGTCTTAGGTTCCTAATTATTTTCTCAAGAACTTCCTCATCTATTCCGTAATCAGAAGCTCTCTTGCGTAGTTCCTTATACTTGACACATTCCTCGCCTGAACTCATTATCTCTCTTATCAACTTAATGATGGTGACTTCTTTCTCACGCATACTTTTGGTTTTACCAGTCATTATTAGGTCTACGTCTATGGTTCCTGTTTCTACGTCCATACCTACCTGCTCCAGGACTGTGTTCATCAGTCTTACTGCTTCTACAGCGTCTTCAGCCTCCACCTTACTCTTCAGCTTCATCTTAGCGTGTGCTTCCGCAAGCCTGATAAGAGCTTCTAACTGCCTAGTAGTTATGGCGAGTGGTGCGTCTTCTCTCTCAGCGCTCTTCTTTCTTAACTCTATGTAGTACTCCTTAATTATTTTCTCGGCTTCATCAGTAAGTTCTGGTTTCACGTATTTTCTCGCGTAAGCTATGTATTTGCGGAGGAGGTCTGGCGGGACTTCTGACTCAACATAACCTGCTTTCTCGTGTGTTTTTAAGACGTAGCTCGATAGTGAAGTATCTTTTGTTAGGTTAGGTAGGTCTCTCACTATGAATATTAGGTCGAATCTCGAGAGTATCGTTACTGGTAAGTCTATATTCTCGGCAACACTCTCGCTACTTACGTACCTCCCTCTCTTAGGGTTCCCGGCAGCCACTACGGTTGTTCTAGCGTTTAGTCTAGCGACTATGCCTGCTTTAGCTATGCTCACGCTACCCTGCTCCATAGCTTCGTGGATAGCTACTCTATCTTCGTCACGCATCTTATCGATTTCATCGATACTTACTATCCCTCCGTCAGCCAGAACCATTGCTCCAGCTTCTAGGAAGTACTCACCTGTTTGTTTGTCTTTGACTACCGCGGCTGTAAGACCTGCAGCACTAGAGCCTTTACCGGTAGTGTAGATTCCTCTAGGAGCTATTCTGGCGGCATACTGGAGTAGTTGTGATTTAGCTGTTCCCGGATCCCCGACCATGAGGACATGTATGTCGCCTCTGAGTCTGGTCCCGTCTCGCGTGGTTTTTGAATTACCTCCGAAGAGTGCTAGTGCTATAGCTTCTTTCTCATCCCACATGCCGTAGATTGTTGGGGCTATGCTAGCTATTATCTTGCGTCTTACTAGAGGGTCTCGAGAAAGCTCAATTATTTTGGCTTCATCCTCAGCACTAAGTTTCAGTTCCTCAAGCAACCTCTGCGCTACGACAACGTTGTTAGCTTCGATGTACGGGGTATAGATGATCTTGTTGAATCTGCTTGATCTAGTTAACCTAACAACACCTATCACAGTAACTCTATCGCCCGGCCTAGCAACATCAACTAAATCGTCTGTTAAGACTACTTCTATAGACCTAGGTATCTGACCTGCAGGCACTTCCTCAGGTCTCTCCTGAATAACTACTAATTGCCAGTCCCTATACTTAGATCGTTCAGGCTCTAGCTTTATAGTGCCTCTCCTAAATCTTTCTTCTTCAGACACCAAACCAACACAGACAGGGCAGTACGGGGGTTTCTCTATCTCGTCTCTCAACTCTTCTCTTTCTTCGGGCGGCCACTCAAACTCGTGTTTCTCACCACTCGGTAGTATGTGGACGTATAATGCTTTGTAGAGTTTACTCTTACCTGGTGTTGCTTTAACGATGACGCCGTCGACAGCTATTAACTTACCTAAGTAGTCACTAGTAACTCTCCTTATAGCTACTGTTCTTACCCAGCCGTTCAGCCTAGCGTGAAACTTCTCAAATCTCTCAACATACTCAGGATACTCACCTTTTATTAAGTCTCTTAAAGCTATGTTGAAAGCGTTGAAAGCTTCGTCAGGATTTTTTTCTATGTATTCTATGAGGTTGACATCGTATGTTGCTAGGTCTTCGTAATCTATTAGTAGAGATTTACCCCCTTCCCTAATCATTCTTCTTATTCTCTCCTTATACTTGAAAGACCCGTCACTACTCTTGAAGTTACTTAAGAAAGACTTAATGAGTTCTACGTCTACCTTATGTTCCACGAGAACCTCACGAACATCTAGATCCTCAGCTCTACTGTTTTCGTTCAATGACAGACAGCCTCCACCCACTAATTACTGATTTAAGAATCTTTAATAGGACGCCCTCCTCAATAAGCACCTTATCTAGGTACTCGTTGATTTCTTCCTCATTAGATAAGACAGCTATTTTAGTTATTTTCCTCACTCTATACTGAATGAGGTCGTCAAGATTACTTTCGAGCTTAAGTAAGCTGATAGCGATTTCCGGTTCTTTCGCGGAAGCTTCTCTGATTCTATGCATGAGCTCACGTACTTCAAGGTAAAACCTAGTCTTCAGCTTAGCGAAATCTTTATCACCACTCCCTTTCTCGCTTATTAAAGCCATAGCAACCTCTCGAGGATCCAGCATGCTTTCCTTGATTTCCACTGATCCATCCTTGCTTAAGAGTTCTGCTAGCCAGAGAGGTATCGAAGCCTCAACACCCCTACTTAGTAACTCTGTAGAACTCCCTACAGTAAGCTTACCTAAATCCCTAAAAACAGCTACCTTAACAGGACTTAATTCGTGGTAGTACGTTGCTAGACCTACTAGGGACTTTATCATGGTACTCCAAACACTATCTAACCGCTACATAGTATTTAAACTTACTACTTAATCACTAAACACACGAGAAATACTTAAAAGCTCTCGTGAGTCAATGTAAAGGAAGGGCCCGTAGCTCAGCCAGGTAGAGCGGCGGACCCCAGCAAAGTGGCCGAGGCTCTTAACCCGTAGGTCCCGGGTTCAAATCCCGGCGGGCCCGCCACAATCATGATCATAAATGCTCGGAGATGAGGAGTGGTCACCGCCTGAAGAACGTGATGAAGGCTCGTGTTACTGATCCCCCTAAAACACCAACGTTCACGGACTCCAAAACTCAGTAGTCTTATCACTAAACATATTTATAAGCTCCACGCCAAAGTTGATGTGGGTTGGGAGTATGTGTGAGCTGACTGTGAGGTTGAGTAGCGGTAAGGAAGTAGTGGTTACTGAGGATGTTTTGGGCACCATATATAAGTATATGAGGTTCTCACTAACTCTTGAGGAACTCGCGCGTGAGTTAGGTCTTGAGAATTGGGAGGAAGCTTACGATTTGGTGAAGAGATTCCCGGCTTGGGTAGCATGGACACCACCGTCTTTCTTTAGGTACATAAAAGAGAAACTATGTGTTGAGAAGTGAGGTAGTAGGCTCGTAGGAGAGCTTCCTCTTTAAGTCGCGTAGAAACGTACGTTTTAGATTGGTTTGCCGGATAGCTTAGAATGCGTGTGCAAATATGTGTAAGCTAGAGGATTCAGCGAGCGCGAGTATTGGTGTGGAGGGGAGTATGGAGAATCTTTGCTGGCCCCCTACCTACGTAGCTACCGTAACTTACGGTAAGGAAGAATTCGCGGAGCTCGAAATAGGTGATGCTTTTTTCTCTCTAGATCCGGAAATCAAGGTTTGTAGGACTTCCTACGGGGGAGTTCTCTTAGTGAAGACTTCGTTAACTGAAGATATCGCTACTAAGTTATTACTAGCTAACCCCCCATCAACTCTCCATAGATTTATGAAAGTCATTTTTTGTTGTGAATCCACTAGATTAGCTGAGTGTTTAAGAAACAACATTACGGTTTTGTCTGGAATCAATTTTAGCTCCCTACGTGTTAGTGAGAGGTCGGGCGTGAGTCACGAATATATCGTTGAACTACTCAATACTGTGGGGTACCGACTGAGTCGAGGTAAGCAAGGTCTTACTCTAAGCGTAGAACCCTTCAGAAGCTTCGTTTGCTTCGCTAAGCAGCTCCTTAATTTTTAAAACACTTCCTTGTTTTTATTTCTGGTGGTAGTGTGGGTGAGCTGAGAAAGATAGAAGTAGTAGATATTCCGGTACCTCAAGGGACTAATATCGTAATAGGTCACACACACTTCATTAAGTCTGTTGAGGATATTTACGAAGCTTTGATAACTTCATCAACAGTGATTAAGTTCGGTATAGCTTTTAACGAGGCTAGTGGTGAGAGGTTAGTTAGGAGTGACGGGAACGATGAGGAACTAATTAAGTTAGCTGAGGACGCTGCTCTCAAGATAGGTGCTGGACATACTTTCGTGGTTTACTTGAGGAATGCCTGGCCCATAAACGTGTTGAACTCTCTGAAGAATGTGCAGGAGGTATGCAGGATATACACAGCAACAGCAAACCCTGTTCAAGTACTAGTTGCTGAAACTAATCAAGGTAAAGGAGTCATAGGAGTTGTTGACGGCTTCACAGTAGTTGGGGTTGAGAACGCTGAGAATAAGAAGCACCGTCACGAGTTTCTTAGGAGAATAGGTTACAAGAAATAGGAAAAACTTACTTTCGTTTAGTTAGTGGCTGATCAACAATGTTTTCTAGCGCTTTCCTTAAGTGCTTATCAAGACAAGAACTACAGGCAGGTAAGCTTAAGCTGCTCTTCTACAAAATCATTAAGGAGGCAGAAATAGAGTTCTACGAGAATAGCTTTGAGGAAGTCCTTAAATTAAGACCCAGCAGCTTAGTAAGGCGTGAAAAACTAAGAAGAATATGCAGGAATTCTGACGCGGCACTAATAAGTGGAAACAGTATAAAACTATTCGTTAATTTTAGGGAGGTTTCCCCAAGTATCCAACTACTCAAAATACCCGCGGTGGTTAAGGAGATACTAATAGCTAAAGCATCAACAAGTAATAACACTACTAGCGAGGATTCAGAACCTGAGTTTATGAGTCTCAAACTAGAAACAGAAAAAATTGAGTTGAGTGAGGAACTCATAGCTTTTGATTCAGTGATTAGTGGGGATCTAGATGACAGCGTGTACGCGTTGAAGATAGTGAGTGATAAGCTAAGTTCCGTCATAACTGTTAATGAAATAAGAAAGTATTTGAGTAAGCAAGTTAAGACCTCACTCAAGAAGCCTCCAAAGAAAAACAGAAAAAGAAAATCTAAAAGGAAAAGGAAACGTAGGAGAGGCAGGAAAACCTCCAGGAGGTCTCGCTAATAAGTCTCACCTTAATTGTTGGTAGCCCTTATATGAGGAGAGCAAGCAAGGCTTTTTGTGCGTGAAGCCTGTTCTCTGCTTGATCCCATACTACCGACCAAACACCGTCTATGACCTCATCCACTACCTCCATACCTCTTAATGCTGGTAGGCAGTGCATGAATATAGCGTCTTTCTTAGCTAGCTTCATGAGTTCAGGCGTTACTCTAAACTTACTTAAATCTCTTATTCTCTTCTCTCTTTCTGCTTCCTGACCCATGCTAACCCACACGTCCGTATAGACTACGTCAACCCCTCTAACAGCTTCATCAGGCGTTCTCACTATCTCTATTGAGGAACCAGATCTTGAGGCTTCCTCCTCAGCTATCTTAAGTATTTCTGGGTTGGGGTCGTAACCTTCCGCAGTACCTATCCTTACATTGACTCCTAATTTGCTTGCTGCCAGTATTAGTGAGTGAGCCACGTTATTGCCTCCATCACCCACGTAAGCTACCGTAACTCCTTTCAGTCTTCCTTTCTTCTCGTATATCGTCAACATATCTCCTACTGCTTGGCACGGGTGCTCTCTATCACTCAAGGCGTTTATGACTGGTATGTTAGCGTACCTAGCAAGCTCCTCTAAGTCACTGTGTTTATAAACTCTTGCGACGATACCGTCAACATATCTTTCCAGGACTCTTGCTGTGTCAGCTATTGTCTCGCCTCTACCGAGCTGGAGTTCCTGCCAATTAACAGTTATTGAGTGACCACCTAACTGAACTATAGCTTGCTCAAAACTAATTCTGGTTCTAGTGCTTGGTTTCTGGAAAATCATCATGATTGTCTTACCTTTAAGTACCGGTATTATTCTCTCACCACCGTAAAACCTCTGCTTTAAGTTGTAGGCAGTGTTCAACGTAAACGTGAGTTCTTCTGACGTTAAGTCAACTATCGAGAGGAAATCCCTTCCTTTCAAGGATCTCACGAGGCTTACACCCACACAATATTTAAGACGAGCAAAATAAATTTTATTTATAACCCTAGACTCAATTAATTTTTGAAGATCATGAAGAAGATGATGGTACTCCTCAAAATAACTGAGGAGAGAGGCGGTGTTAAACCGGCTTTCTCACCCTACCACGTTTTTAAGTTACTTGAGTTTCTTCACGCGCGTGGTGTTAGTAGTAGGCATGAGTTAATGAGGTTGCTAGGTCTGGGTGAAGCTAGTGTTAAGACCCTGCTTAACAGGTTGAGGGAGATTGGCCTAGTGAGTATTTCAAGACCCCACGGCACTAAACTGACGGAAGCCGGCAGAGAACTAGTAGGTAGTCTTGTTAGCATCATAAAATTGATTCCTCACTTAAGACTTGAGAGCGTGTGTGTTAACTGCACTATCTCAGGACTCGTCTTAAGTAGTGGCTATGCTATCCTACGTAAGGTTGGTGGGGTGGTGGTTCTTAGAGATTTGATAGTTAGGGAGGGCGCGGACGGAGCATTAATACTGACGTACTCTAGAGGAACTTTTTATCTTCCTGTGACTGGGGGTCTAGAAGAACTAGGGGATGAGGAACTACATCAGCAGTTAAGAGATTTTCATGTTCGTGATGGTGACTTAATAGTCTTGGGTATGTGTTACTCAAGCGATAGAGAGAGGTGTCTTGCGGCAGCAGTTAATGCGATCATTAAAGTCTTGAGTTTTGAGGGTAGTGAGGAGTGAGGGGGGTAGCGCTATATACCGGGGGTAAGGATTCTCATTTCGCTCTAATGGAAGCCTTAAGAGCAGGCATACTAGTAGATTTGCTCATCATAGTTGTTCCGGCAGTCACTGATTCCTGGATGTTCCACTCTATCAACGTAGAGTTTTCTAAACTCCACGCGGACTTAATGAGTGTTGATAAGGTTGTAGTGCGTTCAGGCGGTATCAAAGAACTTGAGGTCTTAGAAGTTATTTCCAGCCTCAAGAAACTAGGTCTACGTTCTAAGTACGAATACCTAGTTTCGGGGGCCGTAGCCTCTAAGTACCAGAGAGAAAGAGTTGATTTAATAGCTGAAGAACTCGGGTTAAACCACGTAGCGCCTTTATGGGGTCGTGATCAGAAAACCCTCCTGCTAGAGGAAGTTAAGCACATGAGCTTCATAGTCACTGCTATCCAGGCGTACGGGCTTAATATGAAGTGGTTAGGCACCACGATCAGCGAGAGTAATGTTAAGGAGTTCCTTAATGATCTTGAAAAACGTGGTATAAGTCCTGTTGGTGAGGGAGGAGAATTCGAGACTTACGTGATTTCTTCAAAACTCTTTAGGAAGGGAGGTGTTTACGTAGAGTCAGCTAGATTAATTAAGCACCCACTACATGGGTTCGGATACTACATCATTGAATCTGCTAGAATATAACTAACTCCTAGACAGGGGGGTGTTTGTACGGGTTTAGATCCTCAAGAACCCGAACTAATAATCAGGATCCTCAAATAATATGTGTAAGCACGGAAACTTCAAATGATTTAAAAATAATATCTGAAAACACTGAATTCAAACGGCGCACTACCCTCAAAGAACCAATAATTAATAGTGAAACAACATGAGACTATGAGATTACGGTAGTGATTGTTTCGATAGCGTTGATGATTGATGCTTACTTCTTAAACCAAGCGTCAAGTCCTCTGACTTGAGATTTAAGAAATTCTCTGTATGCTTTCCTCAGCCTCTCCACCGCGCCACTAACTCTATCTTCTGAGAAATCGTGTTCTTCTACTAGGATTTTTCTTATTTGTTCGGGGTTAGGTTCGTCCCACTTGATGGTGTACGAGTCTGTTACTGGCGGGTTCAGGAATAGCTTCTTAATTTCCTCATAGTTGAAGTCTATCTTAACGTTAGGGATTGTCTTGATAGCTTTCTCAAAGCTTCCGTAAGTTTTTATTAGTTTGAGTGCTGTTTTAGGACCCACGCCCTTAACTCCTTCGGGGTTGAAGTCTGTCCCGAGAAATATCGCTATATCTATTAGTTGTTCTCTACTCACCCCTAATTGCTTAAGTAGTGTGTCTAGCTCTATAATCTCAGGCTTTATCTCGACATACACCTCCTTACCCGGCAACTTACGTTTACCGCTAATTGTTAGGTTTCTTAAGAGTCTGGGTGTGTTGAATAAGAGTGAGTCATAGTCTTGCGAGACTGATGCCCACACATCACCTTTCCTAGCCATATGAGCAGCTTGCGCCTCACCTTCCGATGGTGCGTTTACGTAGGGTATGCCCATAGCGTTCAATAACCTCCTAGAATCTTCAACCATATCTGAGGTTAGTCTCCCAGTAGCTTGCGCGTACTTTCGTGCTTCCTCAATCCTGCCCTCCGCTATCGCTGCCTCGTACTTCTTAATGAACTCCTCTTTAATCGCTAGTCTCTCAGCGATCTCCTTAGCTTTCAGTTCAGGAGGCTTACCATCAAACACGTATACTGGTTTAAGACCTGACTCCACGAGATTAATGGTTCTGTAGAAAAGCCCGCTTAAGTGGCTCGTCACACGCCCTCTAGAATCCATTAAGGGGGTTCCGTCAGGCTGTCTTATCGCTGCCAAGAACTGGTAGAGAGCGTTATAAGCATCAATAGCTACAACCTTACCTCTTAACTCCCTCAAATCACTAACAACCCTCACTACAGAAGTCTCCTCAATCAATTCTCTCAAATTAACACCCATGAGAGAGTTTCACCTAACTAAACTAGGTATTCAAAGTTATTATTTAGGAATAATCCTGAACAACACGCTTCTGTGGGATTCATGATTTCTCATCCCCGTATCTCTTACCTCCATGATTAAAGATTCGTTGAGGACATTCGCTACGAACAGTAGAGAAACGACACATTAAGAATTTACTGCATTCCAAGCGACGCGCTCCTTCAGCTTACTTAACTCACCATTATTGAACACGATCTCATCACATGGTCTTATCTGTTTCACGACCTGCTCTATCCTAGTGTTAACTTCTATCGTGCTAAGTCCCTTTCCCTATTTTGTGGAGGTTTCGGGGTGAATGATTAAAGCTATCACATCTCCCTTGACTCTCCACACATTCAGGCTTACAACCACATACTAAGTACATCCCAACAAACACACCAAAACAACAAACCTCCACTAAATAGAGGCAGTTCTTCACTCCTAACTAAAGTCTTAAGCTCTTACAAGAAACGATTAAGTCTTGAAATCAAAGCTAGGGATATTCTGCTTGTTGTAGAGATAAAGCAAAGCTGAACTTATAAAGCTAGGTCTCCTGAACACTCAGAACCTCAAGCTACGGTAATTCTACAAAAGACAAAAATTTATAGAGATACCTCCCGTATAATATATGGGGTGTATCTGAATGCGCATCACTGGAAATTTCTTACTACCTATTATCCTGATTCTCCTAATAGTAGGTTCTATTTTAGCAATTTATTACGCCATAATGGAGACCGGTAATGTAGGTCCTGGGCTTCTACTTACGTTGAGTCTTTACGACGTTGATTTTGAGGAGAAAAAGCTAGTAGACGTGACTTCTACCATACTTAATGATCCTGATGTTCTTATGTATTTAGAGGTTAATGCTATAACTCCACCGAGTCTTGAGTGGGAGGATATAGTAACGATAGCTAGAATCACGGCGAAACCCAGAAAAACTATATTTATTCGATCAGATGAGCTGCTTGAAGTTTCGAGAATGTGGGTTTCCTTATATAGCTCGAGGCACGGAAACCCTAAAACAACGTATTCTGGACTAATAATTAGGTTATTCATTTATAACAGTAGTTCTGGTGACGTATTATTTGAAGCATACGATTCCATATCTTATAGACCAATTGAGGTAGTAGAGGGTAAAGCAATAAAAGTTACAGCAAGCTTACTAACGAAGTCTCAAAAATTCGTAAGACTTAATGTAAAACACGGTACCGTTACGCAATACGTAGCGTCGCAAGCAAGTATTGAGGAAGATGAAGTAGAGCCTTATCGTGGGTGTCACGTATATCGAGTACTTACGGCGGAAATTAAGCCGGAAGACACGTTCTCAGAGCTTCCAAGCAGCTACTTCAGGTACGTTGACGGTCGGTACTACGTGAAAACACCAGTAATGATTGTTGAGAACGTAAACCCAGAGAGTGCTACGCTTGCTTCATCTATCTCAATAATAATGATTGGGGCGAGTTCAGGAATCTACCCTACATTCACTTCTGGAAAAATACTCGAAAAAATAAATAATGGTGTAATGCCGAACGTAACACTATGGAAAGGTAGTGGTTTCACGTGGGGAGGATCCACCTACTACTTCTTTAATAACCTTGGTCTAGTACCACCTCTCAGTAGCGCATGGATATGGATATGGGCCAGACCTATTTACAGAACATACGCAGTCTACAGGAGGTGTTATTTGCTTCCTCCAATATATTTGAAAGATGACGTAGAGAATTTAATCGGGGACGTATTAACTAATGGTTCGAATATCCAAGGTGGTCAGGAATACGGGTCACCGCACAGTAACTTAATGCAGGCATTCTTCAACGGCACTAATATGACACTACTTCAAATTCCAGATACATATACAGAAGACGGAGATCTTGACCCCGATGAAAGTATAGTGCTGGATCAAATCTTTCTGCACCTTAATACTTGCAGAGATAATCCCGGGATAGGTATTCCAGCCGGAGCAATAGCAGCACTCGCTATATGTACCAAGCTAGAACTTCCTACTAGTGAGACAGCATGTGGAACTGCTATAGCATTCACCTCAACATTTCAACTATCATTAATATCAGTACGGAGGATATCAGTATGGAGGTCTTCCATAATGATTATTGTAATCATAACCAATAACGGAGACGTGCCCTTTATTCCAAACGATACCGATACTGATGAGATTGTGTATGTAGCTGTAAGTAAGTATCAGTATAAGGTTGACCCACCTTTATGGTGTCCTTGGTGTAGTCCTTGCTATTACAACGTTCCTACAGGAATATATTTCAAGTGTGAATAAGATCCTAAATAGTTTTTAATAATAATCTTTTGTTCCTAAATACTTACCTCACATCCTTCCTGCTTAGGGATTTCTGCTTGTTGTAAGTCTCGCTATCTCTACGGATTCTTAAGTAATTATTGAGCCTAGTGGAAGGAGAGAAGGTAGTATTGTTTTAGGTGGTTTAGAGATTTACTCTCATCATTACCTAGAATTATTAAAAAGATCTAGAAAGCATTCCGATTTAGTGTTTATTCTGAGGTTACGTGTTTGTGGTTATGTTTGGGGGATTTCTCTTTACTTACTTCTTTATTAGTGGTACGACTACTCCTGGAGAGGATTCACGTAGTGTTGGGTTTGAGGGAGTGCTCTGGTGTGTGGGTGTTTAGTAGTCTTGAGATGAAACTCTTCTAAGTAATTCTGTCTTTAATGCTTTTAGAGATGTTGTTAAGGGGTTTCTTAAGCTTTAAAGTGATTTTATTGATGTGGGGGTATTTAAAACTTGCGGTATTAACTCATATGAAGGTCTTGAAGTCTGGAAGAATTGCTGGGGTTGTGGATTTGATGGATTATGACGCGATAGCTGAGGGTTATAGGAGGAGGTCTTGGGAGATAGTAGGTAAGATATTGAGATACGACACGAGATGGTTTGCTGACTTAGGTTCCGGTCCGGGACAGAATTCCAGATACTTAGCTTCTATCAATGATTTGGTGAGGGGTGTTCTAGTAGATATCTCTATTAACATGATATATAGATCTCTCAAAGAAACTCCTGAGTTTCTTCAGCATAGGCTATACCCAGTATTAGCTGATATGAGGGAATTACCGGTGAGAACAGGTTCTATGGATTCATTACTCCTCGTAGCTGCACTTCATCACGTGGTGCCTCGTGCTGATCGCTTAAGAACGTTACGTGAGTGTTATAGAGTCTTAAAGGATAATGGGTTATTACTAGTTGTTGTGTGGGCTAGGTGGCAGAAATCCTTACTCCTAGAAGTAGTGAGAGATCTGCTATCTTACGTCTTGCGTAAGAAGGAGAGTTTGTGGGATATTACTAGGTGTTCTCAAGCTGCTTGCAGAGTATACCACCTCTACAGTGTTAGAGAGCTAGAGAAAGAATTAGAAATTGCTGGATTCGAAATACTTGAGAAAGGTGTTTACGTGCCTGAGGGGAGTAAGGGACCACTAAACAAGAACTACTACTGCTTAGCAATCAAGACTTAAGATTCTTATGCATGTAGGGTGAGTTCTGGAGCTTCCTATAACCTAGGGATCTGTAATAATCACGTACACCAACACCAGACAAGACTAGTATTTCTCTGGCGTCATACTCCTCAACAGCTATTCTCTCAGCCTCAAGAAGAAGCTTCTTACCGAAACCTCTGTGCTGTAATTCTAGATTTGTGTGAGGCTCATCCCCCGGAGCTAGAGGCACTCCATAAACATGCAATTCACGAATTAAGGCTTTCCCCCCACCAGCTACTTCAGGTCTGTGAGCGTGTTGTGATGGTATTCTTAACCTAAGTATCCCTGCAACAACATCTCCTTCAGGATCTTCTATAGAGAGGAATTCCTCTATACCATCACTAGCCTCATACCTCATCCTACGGAGTTCTAGGGTTTCGAGTCTAGGAATAATCCCTCTCTTCATTAAAGCCCTGCCAGCCTCTCTCCACCTAATTTCTCTTATCTTAATTCCCTCCCTCACACACCTCTCCTCAATCAATTCTCTTAGATTCCCTTTCCTGGGACCGTCAATTATTATTTGTGCTGGCACGTCTCTCTGAACTCTCTGAATCCTAACGTACTCAGGAATATACCTATACATTTCTGAAATTAGCTTTACAGCTTCCTCATCACTTAACGCCCTATACTCACCCCTCACCCACATTTTGTGGAGTTCTGTCCCCGCAATAACTAGGGTTGGGTATATCTTGAGGTAGTCTGGTCTGAAGCTCGAGTCACTGAATATCGTTTTAATTACCTCAATATCTCTGTTGGGGTCACTGCCTGGAAGTCCAGGCATTACGTGGTAGGCTACCTTAAACCCAGAGTCTTTCAGGATGCGGGTAGATTTAATGACGTCGGACACGCTATGACCTCTCTTAATTAGTGTTAAGACGTCATCATATATACTCTGAACTCCTAACTCTACCTTAGTAGCTCCGAACCTAAGCATTAAGTCCGCGTGTTTTTCTAGTCCCCAATCCGGCCGTGTCTCTATAGTTAAGCCAACACACCTCACCGAAGCTTTCTCATTTCTTTCTTGCTCCGCCTCAAGAGTAGTTTTTGTTGGTGATTGAGTATCTGGGAAGTCATTCATAGCTCTATAAATCTCGGTGATGAAAAATTCCTGATAGTCTTGAGGGTAAGCGAGGAAGGTACCACCCATAACAATCACCTCAACCTTAGAAGGATACCAACCAATATAGTCTCTATACTGCTTTAGCCTAACCTGAACTTGAAGGTATGGATCGTAATTAACTCTCCTAGCTCTCATTAAGGCTGGCTCATCCCCAATATATGATTGAGGGGTGCCATACTCGACGCCGCCAGGACAGTAAATACACCTACCGTGGGGGCACTCGTAGGGCTTAGCCATAACAGCCACAGTAGCGACTCCGGAGAGGATTCTAGTCATTTTCTTTATTCTTACTTCCTCACACGTCAACGACTTCACTCCATTAAATAGAGACTTAGAGATCTTAAGTTGTTTTTAGGATAATTCCTAACAACCCAGCAATTAACGTGATTAGAGACATGGATAAGATGAGTTTTTGCGAGTACCTTAGCGAGAGCTTCAGTAAATACTTGATCGTGAGAAGCCCAACTACGGCTGAGACTAGGAAAGCTACTAATAAGTTGCTAGCAGGCTCCATCGCTATAGTTCTGGAGGTGTAGAGCGCTAGTAGAGCTCCTCCAAGATTAGCTGGAATAGAAGCTAAGAAACTTAATTTCATAGCATCTTCTAACCTGTAATTCATGAAAATCAACGCTATGATCGTAGAACCAGACCTACTCACTCCAGGTAATACTGCGAGAGATTGTGCTATACCAAAAAACACGGAATCTACTAAGTCAACATTATCTATAGTCTTAACACCCTCACTCCGTCCTCTCCTCATAAAATACTGAAGCAACAGAAGCAAACCAACCAACAATGTAATGATTGAGGTGTTGAGACTCGACAAAAACATGTAGGTAATGATGAATATCGGAAGACCGAAAAGACCTGTCACGAAAGTAGATACAAGAAGAAACTTAAGCAGGTAGTTATAACGAAAAACTTGAGCAAGAATCTTCCTGAAAAACACTACCGCAGCAACTATTGTACCTCCTTGAAGAGCTATAGCTAAGAGATAAGACTCTAGTGGAGGAGCACCACCAACAAAACTCGCGAACAGCATTAAGATGGTTTTGCTTGAGACAGGCAACCACTCGAAAACTCCCTGCAGAAAACCAATCACTACGTAAAACCACGTATCCAAGCTCCACACCTTAACTCAAACTCACTAAGTATGTTATTTAGCTTTAAACATTAATTACTAAGGGTGGGGTTTGTGTCTAGTGAGGAAGCAGAGATTCTACGAGTGAGGGCGGAGGAATTCCTACTTAACGCTGAGAGGTTATTCAACGAAGGTTTTTACGATTTATGTGTATTCAACTTAGAACAGTTTTGTCAGCTCGTACTGAAATACAAACTACTTATTAAGACAGGTGCTTACCCCAGAACACATTCTATAGTCAGGCTCTTAAGAGACTTATCTATGATTCACCAAGAAGTCAGTGAGCTACTTACTAGGGAGGAATACCTAATACTACTAACTAAGCTTGAGGATGCATACATAAGTGCTAGATACTTCCCCCGCAGGCACGAAAACGTGGAAGCAAGAGTTCTTTTGAGATTCGTGAAGGAGGTGTTTAAACCTATTGTCGAACGCGTTTAGCATATACATAGAAAGAGCTAAGAAGTTTTTAAGAATTGCTGAGAATCTTTCCGCAGTAGCTAAAGAAATAAAAGAGCTTGCCAAAAACTACTGGCCAGAAGCTAGAGTATACGTATTCGGTTCAGTTGCTAGAAAAGAATACACTGCAGGAAGCGATATAGATATACTAATAGTAATCGAGAATTACGACATAGAAGAAAAATACAAATTTAAAGCTAAGGTCGCCACAATTACAGACCTACCAATACAGCTACATATAGCAACCAAAAAAGAATTTGAGAAATGGTACCTAAGATTCATTCCTCAGACTGAGTTAATAGAAATTTAAAAGCATTATAACGTGAGGAATTATTAACCTAGAGATATCTACTGTGTTCTTCATCACGTAATCAGGTAGGAATAGCGGGCTAAGAACATAATTCCGGTCTACTGCCGGGTAAGTAGGATTAGATAAGCACACAACATATTTAGTGTGAGTGTTTGTTGGTTTGCGAGAATGGCGCCGGGGGCGGGATTTGAACCCGCGCGGGCGTGAAGCCCACTGGCTCTCAAGGCCAGCCCCTTAGACCGCTCGGGCACCCCGGCTAATTAATTACTTATATCAGAAATTTTAAAGTTAAGGAATTATTTTCCGTATTGAAAATACTTATTTAGGGATTATGTTTTAGTTTTATCTGAGTAGTTCTACCTCGATGTATACGTCGTCAGGTATTCTTATTCTCATTATTTGCCTCATTACTCTCTCATCTGCGTCAATGTCTACCAGTCTCTTATGTATTCTCATCTCCCATTTCTCGTAGACTTTTGTTCCTTCCCCGTGTGGTAATCGTAGGATGGGTACTACTAAGCGTTTGGTAGGTAGTGGTACTGGGCCCTTGATCCTTACTCCAGCTTTCTTAGCTATGTCGACTAAGCTAGCGGTTACTTCGTTTAGGTGTTCCATATTGGTACTCCAAAGCCTTATTCTCACTTTTGATGTCATTAACGTTACCCTGCTGACTTAGTGACTTACTTCTTTACTTCGGCTGGCGCTACGTCTATGATTACTCCAATTCCTACAGTCTTACCCATATCTCTCATAGCGAATCTTCCTAGCTGCGGTATCTCGCTGTATTTCTCTACCACCATAGGCTTTATAGGCTGGAACTTCATTATCGCTGATTCACCGACTTTAATGAATTGCGGGTTCTTCTCAGCTATCTGGCCTGTTTTAGGATCTAACTTACCAACAATCTCTGTTATCTTAGCAGCTACTGATGCTGTGTGTGCGTGGATTACTGGTGTGTATCCTACGTGGATTGCTGTCGGGTGGTAAACCACGTAAACTCTGGCAGTAAACTCTTTAACTACTGTTGGCGGGTTCTGCGGGTGGCCTGCTACGTCACCTCTCTTTATGTCTGTCTTTGATACGCCTTTAACGTTAAACCCTATGTTGTCACCAGGTAATGCCTCCTCCATCTTCTCGTGATGCATTTCTATAGACCTGACCTCTCCTGAAACGCCTGCCGGCATGAAGACTACTGTGTCACCTACCCTCAACCTTCCTGTCTCAACCCTACCAACAGGAACAGTACCGACACCAGTTATTGAGTACACTTCCTGAACAGGTATTCTAAGCGGCTTGTCAACAGGTTTAGGCGGTGGCTGCATAGAGTCGAGAGCCTCAACTAGGGTAGGACCGTTGTACCACGGCATATTAGGCGTCCTATCTACTAGATTCTCACCTAACCACCCAGATACTGGGACGAACGGTATCGTCTCTACCTTATAACCCAGCCCTCTCATGAACTTCTTCAAACTGTCAACTATCTTGAGATACCTGTCCTTACTGAAGGGGGGCTCAGTTATGTCCATCTTAGTTATGGCCACCACGACTTGATCAATACCCATAGTCCTAGCCAACACTATGTGCTCCATTGTTTGTCCTTCCCTACTCATCCCGGCCTCAAACTCACCTGTCTTAGCAGACACCACCAGGAGTGCCGCGTCAGCCTGACTAGCACCAGTAATCATGTTTTTAACGAAGTCTCTGTGCCCCGGTGCATCGATGATTGTCCAGTAATACTTGGGGGTCTCGAATTTCATGAAGCTGAGAGCTATCGTGAGGCCTCTCTCCCTCTCTTCTTTCAGTTTATCGAGGAACCACGCATACTTCTCTGACTCCTTACCGGATTTCTTAGCAGCTTCCTCAACCTCCTTAACCATCTTAGGATCAAGAGCTCCTAGCTTAAGTAAGGTGTGCCCTACTAAGGTGCTCTTACCGTGGTCTACGTGACCTATTACCACCAAGTTCATGTGTTCTTTTTTCGGCCTACTCATACATCCTCACCTTACATCACATAGATAGTTCCACATACCTTATAAAATTTTATGAACGAACTTAAAAATACGTTTTCATCTAGAACTTAGAGCTATCCTTTCTATCTCTTCTTTCTTAGATATCGCGTAACTCTTGGGGTCGTTGTTAGCCGCAGCCATAATCTCTTCAGCAAGACACTCAGCAATAGACTTAGTAGATCTGAAGGCAGACTCCCTAGCTCCGTCAGTCATGAACCTGAGAGCTAAGTCCACCCTCCTCAAAGGAGAAACATCTACAGCGACATGATAGACGATACCACCATACATGATTCTGGTAGTCTCTTCACGAGGTCCTGCATTCTCTATAGCTCTCACAAGAACTTGCAGAGGGTTCTCCCCAGTCTTGAGCTCTATGAGTTCAAAAGCTCTCTTAACTATGTTGTAAGCTAAGTGCTTCTTACCAGTATTTCTTCCGTGCTTCATCAACTGATTAATTAATCTCTCAACGATAGGTACGTTAGCTTTACCAAATCTCTGGTGTTCGTGCCTACCACCAGTATGAGGAACGTAAACAGGTCTCAGAGATATATATTTCTTCAAGCTAGGATCTCTAACAACTATTTTCTCATAACCCCACCTACCAAACAGCTTCACTTCAACAGACCTTATACCTGCATTCTCGAGTTCTCCCATCCTCCTCAACCTAACCTAAAAAGTACCTTACAGATTTATAAGGATTTCTCTAAGACACAAGTAATGTACTCTAAGCCCACGCGTCGGCTTACCGAAACCATAACCTCTCGAGTCGAAATAAAACCTTGAAACTAAAGTTTATAATCCCCTGTAACAAGAAAGCTAGGAGTGCGGTAGCACGGCAGCACATAGGTACGTAACGTACAACGAGTAGCAGGTGGTAACGTAGTGACAGAGAATGAAGAAAGCAAGCTATTAAGAGTTGTGGGGGTGGAGCCCGTACTGATGAGTGATTTAGAGGAATTTATTGAGATTGCTGCACTACACTGCTACCTAGAGAACAACGAGATATTCACACTCTACAACGTACCTCTCGAGATAGCTAGAGCTATAGAGAAGTTAAATAATCCTGTAAGTGAGGAACAACTCAACTCACTAAATGACAGTAGAGAATCACTGTATGATGTTCTCTTGCTACTAGCCCCTAAACTCAGAGAACTGAAGAATTCCATCAAGAAAGTAGTTATTGATTCGTACGACGCCAATAAGGGGGTCTACAACGCATCAATACTCATGAAAATAGACGGTATTTCGTTAAGAAAGAAAATGATACCGAGTCACGCGATATTTATTTCCCTCTTATTCAACAAACCTATCTACGTGACGAGAGAAGTACTAGAGATATCTAAGATGCTAAACCCGTTAAGTGATGAATTCTTCCGCGAAGAAGAATAAAGAGACTCCCTACCTAAGAGGCTTCTGCTTCTTACCTTTAAGTAAAGCGTCCAGCGAGACCCCGTTAACCATTATCACCTTATACCTAACTCCGGGCAAGTCACCCATAGACTTACCTAAAGTACCACCTATACCAGCAATTATTACCTCATCGTGCTCATCAATAAAAGTAATCCCACCGTCCTGAGGCACGAAAGCCGTAACCACCTTACCATTCTTAACTAACTGAACCCTCACACACTTCCTCAAAGCTGAGTTAGGCTGGCGCGACTCTATACCAACCTTCTCTAAAACTATCCCTCTAGCCATAGGAGCTCCTTCCAGAGGATCGTGCTTCTTCTTTAACTTAAGCATACGTATCCTGAACTCTCTCTGACTCCAACGAAACTTAAGCCTCTTCAGCCGCAACTTCCTAGCAGAGTAAAGACCTTTGGGCGCTTTACTACCCGGCACCCACACACCACCTGATTTAGATAACTGAAGGGTACTTATAAGCATTCAGTAAATACTGAGGCCCTCTTCAAGAGACTGAGATCAAGTCAATATCGTAGTATCGCTTAAGAATCTTCCTCGCTTTATTGACGTTCTTGCCGTTCTTCCCTATAGCTATGCCCTTATCCTCTGGTGAGACCCTAATCAACAACACTTTCTTACCATCCTTTAGTTTATTAAGTCTAACACCCATCACCCTCGCAGGCAAAAACAAATTCTTAACGAAGTCCTCCAACGTATCAGCCCACTCTACGATCTCCACACGCCTACCAAGTATCTTAGCTAACTGCTTCACGTTCCTGCCCTTAAACCCCACCACAATGCCCGCTGTTCCTGGAGGCACTATGAATATGATGGTGTTGGTTTCCTCATCAACAACGCAATCCTTAGCCGTAACTCCCGTAATATCCCCTAAAAGAGCTATATACTTTAACTCATCACCTGTTAGCTTCACAGGCAACCTACTGTTCACCCACCTCTAAAATATTTGATTCACCAGGTTCTATAATAGCAATCACCGAAACCGGGAAAGGCTTACCTAGTAGCGCCCCAAGCTCGTAGCTACTGCCAGGATAACGAATCACTTTAACGTTACCTAACCTAGCATAATATGTGAAGTCCTCGAGCACGTGCCTAGGGATATTACTAGCTATGATTACACCCACAGCCTTACCTAACTTAACCAACTTAACTGCTCTCCTAGAACCCAAAACAACTTTCCCGGTTTTGTAGAGTAGCTTTATAGGGTTTTCTAGGGACGCTCCCTGAGACACTCACATCACCTCTCTTCTCCTTTCACCAATGTTTTAATTTTTGTTGGATTCATTTTAAGCTCTACTAACGCGGTTCCTATAGGAGCTAGCTGCCCTATAATAACGTTCTCGGTAACCCCTACTATCTGGTCTGTCTCCCCCTTAATACTCGCGTCAAACAAATTCTTCACAGTAACTTCGAAAGCAGCTCTAGCCAGGATACTAGGCTTCTCGCCAACGACTCCGTGCCTACCTATAGGTCTCACAGTACCTGATCTCGTCATCATGTCAGCTACTAGCATGACGTGCCTTAAGTCAACGTCTAGGCCTTGCTCATTCAAAGTATTCTTAATTTCTCTCATGAGAGCTTCCCTAGCGGCCTCAATCCCTAAAACATTCTCTATCTCGTGGATGCTGTTGGTCCTCACCTTCCTAGGATCAACACCATCAATCTTCAGCACAGCATCCAGATTAGAACCAGAGGTTATGAGCACGTAGTACTCCTTCCCAGTATCTTGTTCTTTCCTTTTCTGAAGTATTACTTTCTTGATGTCCTTCACACCCTTAATCTTAAGCCTTAATAACCTGTCTCTAAGTTTCTGAGCCTTGATGACGTCACTATAACTCCTAGGAATCTCAATAATGATTAAGTACGGATTCTCCTCAGAAATACTGACTTTACCAGCAAGTAATTTACCTCTAGACAAAACCTTAGCTACTTCGTCCGGCGTGACTCCCTTATCATACACCATCTCAGGATCTAACTCTATAAAGAGTCTCATCTCAGAGAGATCAATATCTGCTGATCTAGTTATGGTTTCTAGAGTAGTTAATTCTATCCTCCTAGCTACCTCCCTAGCCTTAGCTTCATCATACTTGTATTTCTCGCTTAGATGTATCTCCATTATAGGGGTTTCAGGAACTCTCTTAGCATCTACTAGCTCGATGAGTCTTGGTAGTCCTAACGTAACGTTTAGTTCCCTAACACCCGCGAAGTGGAAGGTTCTTAGAGTCATTTGAGTGCCTGGTTCACCGATGGATTGCGCCGCTACAGTGCCTACAGGCTCCCCAGGATCAACTAACGATTGCAGGTATGTCCTGACACAGTCATCTATTATGGCGGCCAGCTCTCGATCACTTAACTCGTGCTTAACGTAGTACTTGAAGAGAGTCAGCATCATCTCATCGTAAATAGATTCAGGAATGTATTCCTTAACAGGCTCTAAGAACTCTCTGATTTTGAGAGCAGCCTCGTTATATCTGGTTAGCTCCTTAAGAAGAACCTCTTCCTGAGTCACGCCGCGAAGAACATACAGGTTTAGAAGATTCTTCCGTATCTCATCAGCTAGTTCCTGAACCACCCCAACCCTACTCATCAACTCACTAACGACGTGGTAAGGCTCAGCAACCTTCTCTAAGATCTCCTTCGCTTTAGTTATTTTCGGCTTGGCCTTAGGCTTCTTACGTGAGGTCTTCTTCTGCTTAGGCTTCTTCATTCTATCTTCCACCCCACATGCTTCTTAACTACCCTATCAATATTGACTGCCTTACCGAAAGAAGTATTCTTGGGGTCAACACCATCCTCACCATACCTGAACTGTATTAGGTCACCATACGCTGTCCTGACGGTCCCGTCATACTCAACGATAACGTCCAGCAAAGAGTTTATGAGTCTACGCTGCATGTAGCCGCTTTGCGAGGTTCTGACGGCAGTGTCTACTAGGCCCTCCCTACCACCAGCAGCATGGAAGAACATCTCCATCGGCGTGAGGCCCTTAACAAACGAGTTCACGACGAATCCTCTCGCCTCAGGACCTATATCGCCTTTCTTGAAGAAAGGCAACGTCCTGTTAGTGTAGCCTCTATGTATTCTCTCACCCCTCACTGACTGCTGCCCCAACATAGCAGCCATCTGAGTTATGTTTAGGGCACTACCCCTAGCACCGGTCTTAGCCATGATGAACACGTTATTGAATGGGTCAAGATACTTAACAGCTATCTCACCAGCCTCATCTCTAGCTCTTGAGAGTATCTCAAGTATCTTAAGCTCTAGTGATTCCTCGAGAGTTCGGCCAGGAGTTACTTCCAGCTTTCCCTCCTCGTAAAGCTTGATAGCTTTATTGACGTCTTCTAAAGCACGCTTAAACACTTCCCTAATCTCCTCGTAAGCCTGACTAGGTATCGATATGTCGTCTAGAGTCATCGTAAATCCTCTCATCTCAATAAACCTCAAGAAGAGCTTAAAGAGCCTATCCATAAATTGCCTCCCGAAGTTAGGTCCGTACTCCATAACTACGTAATGTAGCATAGACTCAGGCTGTTGAGCACCTATAGTGTTCTTATCTATCACACCCATCAAGAACTTACCTTTCTTGACTAACACGTAGGAATCCCAGAAGCATTCTTCATCGCGACACTTGAGCGCACCACTAGATATCTTAGCTTCCTTAGCGAAGTTAAAGTCCTCCGGAAGAAGCAAACTAATTATCTGCTTACCGACCCAAGCCTGCTTCGGAGCTAGCACTGCTGGCTCAGGTATCTCACCCTCATAATTTATGCTAGCAAGCAGGTCTGAAACCCTGTCTTTAGTTAAGTAAGTAGCTTTAGATGAGAGTAGGTAACCCCCACTTATGTAGTCTTGAATACCACCTATTATAGGACCACCATACCTCGGTGAAAGAATATGTTCCTGAACCAAGAGTAGCATGCGGGCCTCAGCCTGCGCTTCAGGACTCTGAGGAACATGCAGATTCATCTCATCACCGTCGAAGTCAGCGTTGTACGGCGGGCAAACAGCTAAGTGGAGCCTGAACGTCCTGCCGGGAAGCACCTTAACGACGTGAGCCATTATAGACATCCTGTGGAGGGACGGCTGCCTATTAAAGAGAACTATATCACCATCTATTAAGTGCCGCTCAACTATGAAGCCAGGCTTCAGGGCTTCCGCAACAGCTTTTAAGTCCTTATTATACCTGAGATCAAGCCTACGTCCGTTAGGCTCTATAATGTAGTTAGCTCCTGGATACTTGAAAGGTCCGTTCAGCACGTACTTCCTCAACTCATCTATGTTCCACAGCGTAACCCTAACAGGCACTGTTAAATTCATAGCTACCTCAACCGGAACCCCGACCTCATTAATGCTTAAGTAGGGATCCGGGGATATCACCGTCCTAGCAGAGAAATCCACACGCTTGCCCGACAAATTGTTCCTGAAACGACCCTCCTTCCCCTTAAGTCTCTGTGCTAGCGTCCTTAACGGGGAGCCGGATCTCCTCTTAGCTGGCGGAACCCCGGGAACCTCGTTATCTATGTACGTCGTTATGTGGTATTGGAGTAAATCCCATAAATCATCTATTATGATTTCAGGCGACCCCACGTTTATAGCTTCTTTAAGTCTCTCGTTAGTCCTTATTATGTCAACCAGCTTATGAGTTAAGTCGTCCTCAGCTCTTATACCTGTCTCGAGAAGAATTGAGGGCCTAACAGCTATGGGTGGCACAGGCAAGACAGTTATTACGGCCCACGCCGGGTGAGAAATCTCTGGATCATAACCCATAACCTTCAAATGCCTGTCAGGAACTCTGCTAAGCCAGTCTCTAATGAACGTAGGTGTTAGTTTCCCTAGAGGACCTTCCTCAATGAAGGTTGTGGGTTTCTCGTAACGTATTTTGTACTGCCTCTCACCACAGTGAGGACACACGTAAATCTTCGTAGCTCTCCTCTTCACGTGCTCTGAAAGCGACTCAGCTAACTGAGGCCACCTATCCCTCAACTTACTCAGTAGTTCTAGGTATCTCTCTATCTCATCCTCAGGGATTTTAAGTTTCCCGCACTTTCTGCACGTAGCTCTGAGTATCTCGTAAATATGCTTGACAAACCCTATATGTATGACTGGTCTAGCTAGCTCTAGGCTGCCGAAGTGCCCGGGACAGAGAGCGAGCTTATTACCGCACGTCTCACACCTCTGGTCCGGCTCTATAACACCTAACTTAGGATCCATGACCCCTCCTTTAACCGGCATGCCGTTCTCGTCATAAACGTCTGGAGTCACTATAGCGGTCGTCGACATCTTTCTTATTAGGTCAGGTGACAGTATACCGAACTTAATACTCTTTATTTCTTTCTCTGTAAGCATGATTACTCACCCTGAGAACTTATCCTTAAGTATTATTTTGGGGTATATAAGCATGCTCATCATCTCCTGCAATAATAGCTTGAAAGCGTACGAGACCTCAACAGAAACCAAGTTACCTTCCTCTCCATGCACAGGACACACGTACTTACCTTTATTCCTGTCAAACCATCCTAGCAATCCACACTTCTCACACACGTATATCGTGTACTTATCTGAGCTATCTAAAAGCCTCTCCTTAAGTAGTATGGTAGCGCCGTGACCTATTATCGCGTCTCTCTCCATCTCACCGAAACGCAGACCCCCCTCTCTAGCTCTACCCTCTGTGGGTTGTCTGGTCAGTAGCTGTACAGGGCCTCTAGATCTTGAGTGTAGCTTGTCTGACACCATATGATGTAGTCTCTGGTAATATACAACACCTATGAATACAGGTGTTGATATTAACTCGCCTGTCCTCCCATCATACATGGGTTCGGTCCCGTCATGAGGGTAGCCAAACAGTAAGAGTTCTTTCTTAAGGTCTTCAGGTTTTTCCCCGAAGAAGGGTGTGCCGTCAACTGCTCTGCCTCTAAGCGAGCCTACCTTACCAGCCATGGACTCAATCAACTGACCGACAGTCATTCTAGAAGGTAGTGCGTGCGGGTTAATTATTAAGTCTGGAGTTACTCCTTCAAACGTGTAAGGCATGTCATACTGAGGTACTAACAAACCTATCACACCCTTCTGCCCGTGCCTAGACGCGAACTTATCACCTATTTCCGGAATTCTTAGATCCCTAACCTTAACTCTTATGAATTTGTTCCCCTCACCATCAACAGTTATTACTACGGTGTCCACGATTCCTCTATCACCGTGCCTCAAACTAACTGAGGAGTCTCTTCTAGCCTCACTAACCAACCCAAACTCCTTATACTCTTCTAGGAATCTTGGGGGTGATGTCTTACCTACAAGAACCTTACCTGAAATTACGTCAACTTCAGGAGGCACCATACCGTCCTCATCCAGAGACTCGTAATTTTCTTTTCCTCTATAACCTTTCACCTTAATGTCCGGGATTCCTATCACGTCTCTCTGACCGCCAGGATATTTGAGCTCCTCAGTACTGTAGTCCCTGAAGAACGTTGATCTAGCAAGCCCCCTCTCAACCGAAGACTTATTCATTATGACGGCGTCCTCCATGTTATAACCAGTGAACGAAAGCACCGCTACAACGAAGTTCTGTCCTGCAGGTCTAGAATTAAATCCTATCAAGTCTAGGAACCTAGTCTGTACAACCGGTTTCTGAGGATAGTGCAGGAAGTGAGCTCTGCTATCAAACCTTAGGTGGAAGTTAGCGGCATTCATACCTACTGCTTGTTTAGCCATAGCGGCCTCATACGTGTTACGGGGTGACTGGTTATGGTTAGCGTAAGGAATTAAAACAGCAGCTACCCCCAAGATAGACGGTGGGTAAAGCTCTAAATGCGTGTGTTCTGGAGTAACCTCCTCAGGCTCTAAAGCTATCAAAGCATTGTCTTCTTCCTCGGAATCAAGATACTCCACGACACCCATACTAACCAAATCACTGAACGTGATGTTGCCGGACCTAAGCTTCTCTACCACGTCACTAGCTATTTTTATCTTACCTTTCTCGACAATGAGTAAAGGTCTCCTAACCCTACCACTATCACAGTTTACGTGCACCTCATTAATGTACTCCGTCCTAACGTAAGATACGTTTACCTCGTGATGCAGTTTCCCGGACCTCCTCAATTTTCGCAGACTACTCACTAGCTCGGAAGCGTCTTCCTCCGGGTAGTATCCTATTAGTGTGCCGTTCAAGAAAACCTTAGCGTAGCTAGTGATCTTCTCCAGCAGCTCCTCATCACCTTTCTTAAGTCTCTCATAAATCTCAAGCAAACTCACCACACCGAGTTCTTGGAGATAAGGTATGATGGAAGACTCCTCTATTCCGGCCGTGACGTAGGCTGAGAGAGCTAAGTTCTTAACTAAGCCGCAATTAGGTCCTTCAGGAGTCTCGAATGGGCATATCCTGCCCCACTGTGTTGGGTGTAGGTCCCTTGCCTCGAAGTGTGGCTGACCCCTACTTAAGGGTGCTACAGTCCTCCTTAAATGACTTAACATGGAAATCCAGTTAGTTCTGTCAAGTATCTGACTAACACCAGTTCTGTTGCCTACCCAGTTACCAGTAGCTAGAGCGTAGTTGAGTCTCTCCGTAACTATGTCGGGTCTTGCGAGAGCTTTCAGAGAAAGCTTCCTACCCTTAGTGAGTCTGTACCTCTCTACCTGATACCTCAGGTCCTTCATGTAAGCTTTGAAAGCCACTCTAAAGAGCTGAGCCATCAAGTCACCGGCTAACCTCAACCTCCTGTTAGCGTAGTGGTCTTTATCATCAGGTTTCCTCCTTCCTATAACTAATTCTATTAGCTTGCACGCCATCTGCCCTAGGTAGAGAGCCTTAAGAATCCTAGTATTGGGGGTGTTACCCAGGTGAGGCATGAAGTACATGTCAAGTATCTGGAGAACCCTGTTACGCCTAGCTTCAGGGTCTGTAATCCCTATAGTAACTCTTGAGGCTAGGTAGTCTAACGCCTCAATCTGTGTCTTAATCTCCCTAGCCGCGTAGAGAGATGGAATCAACTCCTTCTGTATTTCTGGGTCCGGAGAAACAGCTAAAGCTATCTCCATATCTGTTTCTAGGCCTAACGCCCTCATCATAATAACGAAAGGAACTTTTTGAGGTATTGATGGGAAGTTAATCGTGAGTGTTCCGTCTTTTAAGCGGTCAAGTATTATCGGGACTCTATACCCGGCTGAAGCGGAGATCACCTTAGCCGTGTGAGTTATTGATGAAGCCTCCCTACCGTAATCAACTAATACCCTATTAGGAGCCAGATCTTCCTGACCAACTATGACTTTCTCAGAACCGTTTATTATGAAGTAACCACCAGGGTCTCTCCAATCTTCCTCATACTTAATAAGTTCCTCTTTACTGAGCTTGCTCGTAGGATCTAAGACAGACCTAATCATTACTGGCATGAACCCTAAAGGAACATTATCCTCAACGTAATCAAACCCGTCCTCATGTATAGCTATCTTCAGATACATTGGTGCGCTGTAGGTTAGGTTGCGGATCCTAGCTACGGTTGGGTTAAGGTTCTCTAAACCTCTTATAACAGCACCTTCTATCTCCCTGATTTCAGGCTCGCCTATCTTGACATCGAGAACTTCCAGATATATCTTCTGGTGCGCTATCTCTACCCTCCCTAATTCCTTAACTATCTTTTTAATTCCTGAAGTTACGAACGTGTTGTATGAGTCTAGATGTTGTTTTACGAGGCCTTTCTCCTTCAGGAAAGACTCTATGAGTGACCAACGAACTTCCTTATCTAGCTTGACAGGATCACCCAGATCCCCTCACCCCGCTATAACGAATCTGTAAACTATTATCTTGCCTGCCGTAGGGGATTTCCGAGTTATTCTAACTATATCACCAGGTTTAGCGCCTATAGCTCTAGCGACAGGGTCTGACGCTCTAATGTATGGTAGCTGTTCAGGTCTCACACCAAGAGACTTCAAAACTTTAATAGCTTCTTCAGGACTCAAAACTTCGTGCTCAGGAACTAACTCATGTTCTAATATCCTAAACTTGGGTTTCTCACTCATTCCATACCCACCCATCATTTCGCTAATCAAGAAAACCAGAACACACATTTTAAGCTTTTAACCTCGACCAAATCAATAAGATTTTAAAGGAGTTAATAAGTATAAATGTGTGGGTTGGGCCCGTAGCTCAGCCAGGTAGAGCGGCGGGCTTTTAACCCGTAGGTCCCGGGTTCAAATCCCGGCGGGCCCGCCACAAAACGTAAGACACCTTACTAATTATTTGAACTAATAACTCATTTACTAAACTATTAACTATCTAGAGAAACAACGATTACTCTATTAGCATTTACTTATTAGAGTATCAATTACTTTCCTAGGTTCAGGTCTTTCTAGTAGTGGTGGGAGATCCCTGAGACTTATGTTACACACACACTAGTATCTACTCCTGACACGCTATTAATACACACGTATTTCTTGATTACTCAAGTTAATCATTGTTTTAGGTTCTCCTGAAGACCAATTACTAAAAACTACGTTTTAAAGGATGTTTCTAGAGCTTTATATCTTAGTATGTGTTTTCACACATTAACAAGAGAGCCCCATAGTTGGTAGTGAGTATTGATTCTCAGTGTTGCTAGGGAAATACTAGAATCTCATGTGTGGTAGGTAGTGCTGAGAAGACCAAGAATAAGCAAGACTAGAACATAACTCACTACAACGCACTCACTGATGACGAAATAAGGGCTGTTGAGGACCTAGCTAGCTTTCAGTTATAAGAATAAAATAAAATCTATGAGATAATGTCTTTCTAGTGATTTAGGTTGAGGTGGTATGTGAATAAGAAGATTCGTGAGTTGGTTGTTAGAGCAGATTCTGTAGTTGTTCTTTCTTCTGTTAGGAGGGTTTATAAGAATGTTGAGCTCTCACGTATTTTAGGTGTTAGTGAAGCAACTTTAAGTAAGTATTACCACGGCATAACTATTCCAGCTTACTCTATGGCTGAGCAATTACTCAAGAATTTCCTTGACGAGGAATTCGCTAGGAAGTATGTTGGTAGATTCATGAATATGGTTGGCTGGGACTTGAGGAAAGCTTGCGTAGATCCGTACTTCATTAACTACGTGACTACATACTTCAAGTACAAACTAATTGATAAGTTGTCTGGTTTCTTCATAGACAAATTCATCGCACTACCTGATTACTCACTAAGCATAGCCTCACACCTCTCAACATCTTTTGACACCCCTCTAGTAATAACTACCGAAGAAGACATGATAATAGGGTTAGAAACCAAAAGCAGACCTCCAGCACTACTGCGGAGAGGGGATTACGTGAGTTCTGTACACGCAATACTTAACAAAGAAATAGCAGAGTATTTCAGATACCTAGCAGACACACACAACCTAAAATACGTAGCAGCACTAACTGTAGTCTTAATGGATGAAAAGAAAGTATCAGAAATTCTCAAGACCACAATACTTAACTTAATACCTTAAGTAAGCAGTAGCAGTACTCACGAATTCGTTAGTGACTACAGAACCTGACAACACAGAACCTCGCACCCTAAATAAGATAAAACAGTACTCAAATACATCAAAACGTATATTGAACCAACATAAGAGCTGACTCATCCATAAAGAATGAGGAATCTTGACGTCATAGCGTGGGTTTCTCATCACGTTTTCAGCGCTTATAGACCTAAATCATCAAGTATGTTTTATCATACAGATCTAATAAACCTTGATCAAAACCAAAACAGTAACGAAAGCGGGTCAGTACCCTGCACTTAGAGTATTGGGGGTAAGAACACATAAATGTAGCGGCTAGAGGTAATCTAAACTCGTCAATCCCTACCAGAACTATCAGTATAGGAACCCACACTACGGAATCTCACGTTAATTTCTGTAATCTCATCAACCCACTCAAGCTTATTAAGTGATTTCAAAGCTATCTCGCTGTCTATGCCTAACTCAGCAGAGCTTGCCTGAATAACTAAACCCTCGTTACTCTTAACTATCTTGAGAGCCTCCCTAGTTATATCTATAAGCTTCCTAACCACCTCAGGTCTGCTTTTTAGTAATTCATCACGGACTATCAAGTAGCTGCCAGACATTCCAGGCCAAACGTCCTGAGCTCTTAACAGAATTTTCATACCTCTAGCATCAGCAACATAGACAATATCGCGTTCAGGTCACCGACAGGCTTCACATTAAACCTAACACCGTAAAGATCCTGAATCTTAATCAAGAGTAAGTTAGTTGGGTTTTGAAGTCCTGTCGAGTATACATTGACATTACTTAAGTCAGAAATACTTGAAACCCTATCAGGATTAACTACCAACGCGTAACCATAATTATGTATCTTCGCAACTATCTTGACTCCCACACCCTTATCTATCAGGTTTAGTATAGGTCCTAGACAAGCCCAACCAGCATCAACCCCCCGGCTATAGCAGCTGCTAAATCAGCACCTGTCCTAAACTTAAACAACGTAGTAATGTTGAGACCGTGCTTCTTAAAAGATCAGCATGTAGCGCTACCCACATAGGCGTTGCGTGCGTGTTGAACTCAACACCTAAACGATATTCTCGTAATGAGTCGCGGGATTCACTGAGTACACAACCCAGTAAATCAATATTAACGAAACCAAAACCACACCACTAATAACTAGCGGGGGTTCTAATTCCCGTCACGATACCACCGTAAATCATTTAATTTAATGATTTAAAATCATTAAGTATTAAACGTAAATCATCTTATTTACAGTCAAAAACTAATCCCCAGAGGCAGAAGTAAATTTAAGTTCACTAAAAATAAGTATCTTAGATGATGTCTGCCTCCGGCACTGAAAGTTGATGAAAAGGCATTTGTCTGACGAAGTAACTTCTCGAAACCTTACTGACGAATCCTCAATTTTAAAATATTCCTAGAAAACAGAGTATTAGGAGCTGTGAGGTTGACGACGGGCGGACTGAAAAGATGAAGAGCCATTGCAGCTCTGAGCTCCGCAAATATTATCCAGGATTAATTCCCCTAAGTAAGGGGGTAGCGCCTCAGAAACTAGTACTCATCACCTCAACAACTCTCTATTCCTAACATACTTAGTTAATTTATACCATGAATACAGTAACGTTACGTTGAGACCTAAGTAAAGAATAACTGTCAGTACTTGAATCAATGCTGAATGACCCCACTCAACACTCAAAAAAACCAAGAACCTTATTAGGACTATCTGTATTACTATTAGGAAAAAACCATAGAACATCAAAATTAAGGGAGCTCTCAGATTTCCTAGGAGACTCTTCATTTAGTGATACCACCGAGTAACAATACTGGTCTTATGTAGAGTTCACAAGCGCGATACTTGGTCTGAAAGGCAACGCGTTCTTCTTCTTACCGCCATAGTCTGGTGCTTCCGCATCGCTTGCTTTATAGACTTCCCTAACTCTAATCCCTGTCTCCTCCTCTACGAACTTCTTGAACCTGAGAAGAATCTCGTACTCGTTCACGTAACCCACGTTAGTGATAGCTTCCAGTATCTCTGGAGGTAGCGACATAACTAGATCTACTAGAGTCTTAGCTATCTTAGGTGCTTGCTTCTGGTCAGCGAACCCACTAGCTACCAGATACTTTATCACGTCACCTATCCTGCCACCACCCCGTAATATCCTGATACTCTCGATGAAGTGTTTGTATTCAGGCTCCGTGGAGACATACACCACAGCTTCGTTCCCCCTCACTATCTTAGATAAGCTCCTTAAGTCATCAATAAATCTCTCCAGAAACACATAACCTAGCTCCACAGACTCATCAATCATCTTCTCCAGCTCTTCTTTCGAAGGTAATCTCTCGGTAGTCAGTAACCCGCTTGCCCCTACCTCATGCCATAATTCCTCAGTAATGAATGGTGTTACAGGGTGCATTACTTTAAGCCACATGACTAGTAAGTCTCTCAAGATCCTCGAAGGTCTCTCAACCATCCTCAGATATCTGAGGATATCTTGATGTACGTTGTAGAAGATCTTCAGACACGCGGCTCTCACCCTAACCCTAGATAAGTCTTCGTAAGCCCCCAACACATTCCTAGCAAACCTTGAGAGAAGCCACTTCTCAGGAATTCCTACAACATCACTCAAATCACTGGCTCTAGAGAAAGACTTAATCAAGTCGTATATAGACCTGAGTTTCGCTTTAGTAGAGTCAAGCACATCAATATCGAGATTCAGGTCACTCTCTACCTCAGCTCCTGACGCTATAGCTAACCTCACGACATCGGGTGAGTACGTGGAAACCAACCAGTGTAGTGGGAAGATATTGCCTCTAGACTTAGCCATCTTCTCCCCCTGTATGAGTACCCAACCATTAGCAACTATCTGTCTAGGCCATAGATTCTCGGGGAATATAGCTACGTGATTAAATATGAAGAAGGTTAAGTGGTTCGGTATTAGATCCTTACCACTATGTCTTGAATCAAGAGGGTACCAGTAGAGGAATTCTTTCCTCAGCTCTTCTAAGACTTTCTGATCAACACCTATCTTGCTCGGCTCCCCGGAACCAAGCATAACATAATCCCAGAACTCGTAAGTTAGTTTCTCGGGAGGTATCTCGTACTTCCTTATCTTGTGTATTACCGTGTAGAAAGCCATATATATCGTGGAGTCACTCAAAGACTCGATAATCCAGCCAGGAGCCCACGGCAGTTCCGTCCCTAAACCCCTACTCCTAGTGCAAGCCTTCTCCCTCAACCAATAAACAGTATTCACGAACTGGGTTCTCGCTTCCTCAGGCACTAACCTAATCCTAGATAATGCTTCAAGCACTAGCTTCTTCCAGACAGCATCACCGTAGTTAATGAACCACTGATCCTTAACTATCTTGACTACTATCTCCGTACCGCACCTGCAGTATACTGGCGCGTTCATTACATCATACATTGAGTCTCCGAACCCACTACTCCTCAAGAAGTTTTTGATTTTCTCCCGCGCTTCCTTAACAGGAACACTAGAAACTTCTTTCTCTATGAAGTCACGAGCCCCCTTAACGACCTCCTGCTCAACTAGGTTGGCTAAGTCAGAACGCATGACACCTGACTCCAGTTCTACTCTGTAGATCTCCTTAGTAGCGTTATCTAGTAGCTCGTGCTCTTCCTGTGACCTAATACCTAGCTTCTCAACAGAATCTCTAGCCGGGATCTCACTATACCCCTCAACCTTTATGAGAGGTATAGGTTCTAACCCATCCCAAGAACCACTCCTCTTGCTAACCACGTAATCACGTAAAGCAACGTAATCGTATGGTGCGTGCGCCGGCACACTCATCACCACACCAGTACCAAACTTAGGATCAACGAATGAAGCCTCGATGACTTGAATCACGCGCCCAGTAACAGGATTCACGGCCTTCCTACCTACTAGGTCCGCACCACTTACCTCACTCACTACCTCCACGTTCCTCTGAAAACTCAGCTTTCTAGCAGCCTCACATGAGAGAACCCAGGTATCTACTCCTTGATTAGTCTCAACCTTAGCGATACAGTACTTCACGCCAGGATTAACCCAAATATTGGTTACTCCCAGAACAGTCTCAGGTCTTAGGGTAGCTACGACGTAACTTAACCCGTCAAGACCTACAAACCTTATTAGGTATATCTCATCTATCTCAGGCTCCACGTCGTCCTTAGTATCGTGCATACCTACAGGCATATTATGTCTAGGGCACCAACCAACAGGGTGGGAACCCCTAGTTAAGTAGCCTGAGTCCAGGAGCTTCTTGAATTGCCACCTAATAAAAGCCTTAAACTCCGGGTCTATAGTAGTGAATTCTCTCCTCCAATCAATAGAAAGCCCGTAGAGCTTCATAGCATTCTTAGATATCTCGTGAAAGAATCTAGCAACAGACACAGGGTCTCTGAGTTTCGCGAGCTCCGTACTCTCAACCTGAAACACCCTAGCTAAATTATCCACGTACTGTGGGTCCCCGGAAGCTAGACCCTCAGCAAGAGCTAGTATTGGGGTCCCAGTATAGTGGAAACCCATAGGAAATAACACGTTATACCCTAAACCCCTGAGGAACCTAGCCAGTACGTCAGGGATCAAGTATGTTCTAGCATGACCTACATGCGCGGGGCCGTTAGGATACATAAAAGCAGCAGTTAAGAAATACTTCGGCACCCCCTCCATTGGTTCAGCTTCATAAACTCTCTCCTTATCCCATACCTCAGACCACTTACGAGCTATACTAACAAGATAAGCAGCAAAATCCTCAATACTTGAGACGCTCGTAACCATCACCTAGTAATCTGTTAAACCAATCAAATTATATATTTAAACATCACGTTCTGTGACGTGACTGAAGGGTGAGGAGTTTAGAGAAGCCTGAGTAACGGGTTAAATCGTTGTCCTCAATACTTACTAGTTTCTTGAAATAGATTGAAACAACCACGGAATCCTGTTAGACAGGTGTTTTCCTTTAGAGCCTTAAGCACTCCTTCTCAGGTATACACCTCACAGCCGTAATAGTCTTCTGATCCAGTAAATTATTTCTATCATCACCACTACCTCGACAACATAGTAAGGCGCGCGGTACGTTCCTGAGAACGAGGTTGAAAGATATGGAAGATCTTTAAAAGATCCGAATAATTTGGTCTGAGAGTATTAAAGTTAAGCAGGGGACATTAAAGATTTAGGTTATAAACTATGAGAGCGTTTTTACCTATAAGCTAGCTTTAAGACTTCAATATTATGCTTAGGACACCAACTAACAGGATGAGAAGCTCTAGTAAGCTACTCCTAGAAAAATAGAGTTGCTAGCCTCTGTAGTATGGCTTGCCTAGAGATGCTGGAGGTCTTGCGCCTCTAGAGATTACGAGCAGTGATAACAGGACAGCCAGATACGGCAACATTACCATGAAGTACGTCATTTCAGGTCTGCCCATTTTTATGAATACGTCTTGGAGACTAATTCCTAGAGACCAGCTTATACCAAATATTAAGCTACCTGATAAGCTGCGTAGGGGGTCCCACTTCCCGAAATATGCTAAGCCTATGGCGATGAACCCCATTCCGTATGTCAGGTTCTCGTAGAAGAGTCCCGTTATTTCTAAGCAAAGAATAGTTCCAGCTAAGCCAGCCATAGCAGAAGACACAACTAGTGATGCTAGCCTATATAGCGTGACATTAATACCTGCCACGTCACATGCTTTAGGATTCTCACCAAGAGCTCTAATCCATAAACCTATTCTAGTATTATAAATGATAAGCCAGAACACACCAGTTAGTAAGAACATCAAGTAAACACCAGGGTATTGATTAAAGAGTGCTCTACCAATCACGGGAATCTCAGAAAGTATTGGTATTCTTAAAGTTGGGGTTTTTGGTATGAAGATTATTTTACCCGCGTATAAAGCTCTATAGAGAAAGTCTGAGAGACCGAAACCAAGAAAATATAATCCCATACCAGCTACTACCTGATTAAACCTCAGAATAATCTCGAATAACCCTAATAGTAGACCCAGCACGACACCAGTCAAGATTCCTGCCGCATATCCAAGCAGTAGGTTACCAGATAAAAACACTACGTGAAAACTCACGAAAGCGGACATGAGCATTATGCCATCAATACCTAAGTTTATTACGCCTGACCTCTCACCAAATACTTCACCCAAGCTAGAAATAGCTACTGGTGCTGACATTGTTAGGCCCAAGCCTACTATAGACTGAATTAGCTCAAGACTCATATTCGCCCTCACCTAACAACTAACTTAACTCTATACAGCACTAAAATAGTAAATAACATGAAAAATAAGTAAATTAACCCTTCCACAGCCTTCGAGTAAGTGTAAGTTAATCCAGTAGCTGACTGTAGGTATACTGATCCGTTATATATCATCCCGAATATTAACGAGGAACCAATCACGCCTATTGGGTGATTCCTGCCTATGAGTGCTGTGATTATTGACGTATACCCTAAACCAACTGCTATGCCTTCATATAAGAAATGAAAAACTCCGAGGACCTCTATTCCACCAGCTAAGCCTGCTAACGCACCACTATACATCATACTAAAGACTATGAGATTCTTGACAGGAAATCCTGCATATTTAGCTGCATGAGGATTATTTCCTAAGACTCTTATCATGAAACCTAGTTTAGTCCTGAATAATAAGTAGTACGTCATGAAAGCTATAAATATAGCGACCAAAAAACCTACGTGGAGCCTGCTTTCAGGCAACATCAAAGGTAACTTAGCACTGATAGGTGGTGACATGGGCCACATCTCAGAGAGAGGATTTTTCAGAGGACCTCTCAAAAGCCATTGCATAATTTTAAAAGCCAACCAATTCATAATTACTGTAACAACTATCTCGTTTATCTCAAAATACGCTCTCATAAAACCAGCGATAAATGCCCAGAAAGCTCCAGCAAGAGCTCCAGCGAACATACTTGCTATCAGTGTTATACCTGCATCCATACCAATGCCCTGTAGGTAGAGAGCTGTAGCCGTGGTAGCTATCGCTCCAAATAAGTACTGGCCTTCCGCACCAACATTCAAAACACCTGATCTGTTAGAGAAAGCTATTCCCACACCCATTAATAAGAATGGAGTAGTTCTAAGAAGAGTATCCGTGATCTGAATATATCCTCCTAGAGACCCCCTAATAAATGAGAAGTAACCAGTTATTGGATCAACGTTAGACCATATCATTAATAATGAACCGACTAAAAACGCTGCACCTACAGATAGTAGAGGTAGTAACAGTATGTGTGTTAAGTCCGTTCTTCTTTCCTCAAATACTATGCTTAAGCCCAAAGTGCCTCAATCCTCTCTTTATTCATTTTGCTGTATCCAGCCATCATTAAACCAATATCTTCTATCTCTAACTCACCCGGCTTGAAAACCCCAACAATCTCACCACCATACATCACAGCGATCTTATCACTTATGGAGAGTATTTCTGAGAGATCGCTAGATATAAGTATTACGCTACACTTTTTATTTCTTAACTCAATGAGTTTCCTACGAACAAATTCTGTCGCAGCTATGTCTAGTCCTGCCGTGGGTTCTTCAGCTATAAGTAGCTTAGGATTCCTCTCAATTTCCCTACCCACAATCACTCTCTGAATATTACCTCCAGACAAGTTCTTAACCAGTGCCTTATGAGATGGCGTAACTACGCTGTACCTAGTTATGAGCTCTTTTGCTAGCTCTTCTATGACCCTGACGTCTATTGGTTTTAGGTTATTAGGTATTGCTGGGAAGTCCTTAATTATTTTGCTGTCGTAGATCCTGGTTAACACTACGTTTTCGTAGAGTGGGAGGTCCCCTACTGTTCCGTACTTCAATCTCTCAGCTGGTATGTAGGAGATTCCGAGCTGAATCCTTTCTAAAACATTACTATTAGTTATGTCCTGATTTAAGAAGAATATCTTCCCGCGAGTAGGTCTTCTTATTCCGTATAGAGTTTCAGCAAGTTCTTTTTGACCGTTCCCAGAAACTCCGGCAATACCTAAGATCTCACCGGCTCTAACCCTAATATTAACGTCTTTTAAGGCTAGATTACCTCTATCCCCTAACGCCTCCAGGTTTCGTACCTCAAGAACAACCTCACTAACTGGAGTGGTGGAAGGATTCTTAATATCTAAAAACACGTCTTTACCGACCATCAACCTAGCTAGTAATCTAGGGTTAGCCTCATCTCTGAGTAACTCACCAGTGACTTCACCATGTCTTAAGACCATTATTCTGTCTGCTATATGAAGAACCTCCTCGAGTTTATGTGATATGAAGATTATTGATAAACCACGCTGCTTCAAAGCTATCACAGCTTTAAAAAGTTCTCTAGTTTCTTGTGGTGTGAGAACTGACGTTGGCTCGTCAAGTATCAAGACTTTCGGGTTTCTGAAAAGAGTCTTCAGGATCTCAACTTTCTGCTTTTCTCCAGCAGATAGCTGCCATACTTTCGCGTAAGGGTTAATTTTGATACCTAACTTATCAGCAAATTCTTCAATCTCTTTCGCCACTTTCTTCAGATTAACGAAGAATCCTACCTCCCTTAACCCTAAAACTATGTTCTCAGCTATCGTTAAGTCCTCTACTAAAGTGAAGTGCTGGTGAACCATGCCGATACCGTTTCTGATGGCGTCTAGGGGTGAGCGATGAATAACTTTCTTACCCTCTATGTAGATCTCACCTTTATTCGGCTGTAGCAATCCATATAAAACATTCATGAGTGTAGTCTTACCAGCACCATTCTCACCTAAAACAGCCAGCACCTCACCCTTATAGAGTTTTAGATTAACATGATTAACAGCCACGACTCCCGGGAACTTCTTGACTATGTTTCTCATCTCAATAATAACTTTCCTCTCCACTATCTAAACACCCACTCTAAGAGAATTACTTTGTTAGGGAAAAAATAGGTATTTTAAGGCCTAAACCCTGTAGAAATCTGACCACTCACTATCTTGTTAATTATTTCTTGTGCTTCCGACCAGATATTAGAAGGTAATGCACCGCCAGGCACTATTTTCAGACCATTATTCTCTAAATTAATCCAGTATTCTTGCCCGCCCTGAGTCTTGAGCTTACCACTCAAATAGTCCTGGTAGAACTGTTCGAATATGACACTCCAATCCCATATCTCAGCTAGTAGTAGTCCCTCTGGGTATATCTCAGGATGGTAAGTGCCGCTCATCATGACGTATATCCCAGCGTCCTTAGCTCCTGAGATCCCGCCTAACTGACACCCGTCACCCATGGTTTTGACTACATCAATCTTATACTGCTCAACTAAGGCTGCAGTAGCTAGTTTTGCTTTAGGAACGTCGTGAAAGTCGCCCGTGTAGACTACGTGGAGTACTGCGTCCGGATTCAGGCCAACATACTTGAGTCCTTCTCTAAGTCCTATCTCACACCTAGATAGCTCCGCTACTGCCATCCCAGCAACATAACCTATGTGTCCTGTCTTAGTAACTTTACTAGCTATATAAGCAGCAACAAAACAGGACTGATCCGTTCTTACATCACCTATACTTACTCTAGGCCCCTTATACTGAGGAGCTCCAGCAATAGCTAAGAAATAAACATCCCTCGTTACCTCACCAGCTATCTTAGCCATCGGCTCACCAAACTGAAAACCAACACCAATTATTAAGTCGTAACCCTGCTCCACATAACTCCTTATCGTTGCTTCTATCTGAGCAGGGTCATACACTCCCTGAACCCAAGCAATATCTACTTCTGGGTGCCTACCACGGAAAGCCTCCATAGCTCTATAGCCAGCCTCATTCCAAGCTGTGTCAGTAACACTTCCAGGGAATATGAAAGCAATCTTCACTCTCTGCGGCGCTGCAGGCGGTGGTTGAGTTACTGACGCAACATAATAACCTACTAGACCAGCAATAATAGCTATTACAAGCACTATGATAGCTATATGTAAACGTGTGACTACCATGTTAGATACCTCAAATTAAGAATGAGTAACGGTTTTTAAATTTTTAATTCCCAGTTAAGTGAGTATAACATCCTACATAACTTCTTTCTCATTAGATTCAAGACCTAGATTCTCTGCTAATTCTTGTTTTAATAGTTCTTAATATGAAGCTAAGAGTAAAGAAGCAGATGATGTAGTAATATCGCTTTCAAGAACCAATTCTTTTCGAGAAATCGCTACTCGTAAATATATTAACGAGAAACTACATTAATTAACGGCGTGATGAGAAGAGGGTCTAGTGAGTTAAGATGAGCTATGCCGGAAATACTGAGTCGTCACGTATGTTTCGAGTGGACTCCACCTACCTAATAATTTTTGTTTTGTTGTTTACGGGTTTCTTCACACTAATTAACTTACTAATAGGATTTCAAGAGAGCTTACCGCAGAGATTCCTCACGGTATTAAACACGGCTTCCTTCGTTACTTTAGTAAGTGTTCTGATCCTGCACACAATATATCATAACAAGAATACTGCTGCAATACTCTTAATTAGTTGCGGGATTTTCGTGATATCCTACTACAGTTACGTGATCTTTAAAGCATTCAGCAAAGACTTAACAATAATACCCTACCCACTACTAATCGAGCTTAAAGGAAGCAGTAATTCAGTCTATGTGGTAGACCTGCCGCAAATCATTATTATCTCTCTACTCATACGCTACGCCTACAAAAAACACAAAGAACTAAGGAATCCTGAAGAAGTAGAAACTGAAATCACTGCCTCAAGTCATGCGTGAATAAAAAGAAATCTCCTATCTATGAGGTCACCATAAAATGGTGCCGGAATTCTCAAATACTTATAAGCTTTTGTTTTACTTTTGTTTTGGTGCCGCGGTAGTATAGCCCGGTCAAGTATGCGGGCCTCTCGAGCCGCGTTAAGCGTGGAAAGCCCGTGACCCGGGTTCAAATCCCGGCCGCGGCACCACTGACGCTGATTACCTGTTACTCGGGTTTCTACTTCCTACGTTTTAGTGTGAAAGTATGTCCTCTCACGTCTATTATTTCAGCGTTGAGTTTTCTTGAGACTTCAGTTGCTATTTCCTCGACTTCAAGTTCTTTGAGTGCTGTCTTCAGTATCTTGACCTTAACTATTTCTTCTTTCTCCAGGAGTCTGCGAATCTCGTTTATGGTTCCCTCACTTAATCCTTTCTTCCCTATCCTCACTCTGGCTGGCTTGCTCAAGACCTTCCTTACGTTTCTTGTTTCTTTTTCACGCAAGGTTTTCTCATCACCCAGCCACATTGTAAGCATGTCAGAGTTATTATAACTTGCTTTCTATTACTTCTTATCCTGACTCTAGCTGTTGTTCCCGGGATTAAAGGTACTAAGCAATTCTCACATACGTACCTCCTGTAGAGTAAGGGTTTTCTAGCTCTGGCTTTACGGAGGAGTCTGAGACCTAATTCTATTTCTTTCCTGGCTACCTCTATTAAGCCTAGCTTGAGCATCTTAACTGATGTGTTGTAGAGTATTAGGGATCTCTGAATAGCTAAGTCTCTGATTAAGCCACGCCTCCCCACCTTAAGCCGCACCTCGTCAGGGCCTACTACCTAGATTAGTACCACCAACGATATAACTTGAATTCTTATTAACTTAGTTTCGTTAAGTCTTTGTGGTGGTATGTTGGAGTTAAGAGAATTTAGTTCTAGGATATCAGACTTAATCACTAAGGCTTCTAGGAGTGTTGTGACTGTCTTCACTTTAGTGCCTAGCATAGACATATTCTTTAGGTATAGGGAGGTTAGGGGTGCTGGGTCAGGATTCTTCGTGGAACCCGGCTTAGTAGTTACTAACGCTCACGTGGTGATGAATGCGAGAGAGGTTGTGGTTCTAGTACCTAAGTACGGGAAAGAGAGAGCTAGAGTACTTGTTGCTGACCCCTACAGAGACTTAGCTCTGCTTAGGGTTGGGGTGAGTGACGCGGAACCTCTGCCGTTAGGAGACTCAGACAAGCTTAAAGTAGGTGATTTAGTTTTCGCGATAGGCTCTCCCCTAGGCTTGCCCGGTCCCTCAGTATCGATGGGTGTTGTGAGTGCTTTAGGTAGAACCATAACTGGAGAGAACATAGTCTTGGAAGACTTAGTTCAGACAGACGCAGCTATAAACCCAGGCAATAGTGGTGGCCCGCTAGTGAACGTTGATGGCGAGGCCGTAGGGGTAGCTACAGCTATAATACCGTACGCTCAAGGAATAGGTTTCGCGATACCGATAAATACCGTAAGGAGGTTTATTCAGATGATCAGAGAATACGGTACTGTTGTTAGGGCTTGGTTAGGTGTTTACGTAACACCCCTAACAGAAGAAGCAGTTAAGCTCTACGAGCTACCTGTCAGTGAGGGTGTTGTGATCGTTAACATAGTTCCTGGATCACCAGCAGACAAGCACGGACTAGCGATAGGTGACATAATAGTTGAAGCAAATAATAAGCCAGTGAGGAAAGTAAGTGATTTGAGAGCCGCGATAGAAGAAAGCATAAGTTCCGAATGTGTCAACCTGAAAATCGTTAGAGGTCATAAAGTAATAAGTAGGTGCGTACCCCCAGTTGTTGAGAGACTCTACTAACCTACACACAACCCACAAAGACTTGTTTTGTTGGACTCATGAAAACTTTAATAATCCCCAGAAAAATTATTATTGGGCCGCCGTAGCTCAGCCCGGGAGAGCACCCGGCTGAAGTTTTACTGGAGACCGGGGTGTCCGGGGTTCAAATCCCCGCGGCGGCATAACCTAAAATTAGAGAATTATCTTAAGGTATTCCTCGCACGCGTGAACAATTATTGATGCTACGACCCAAGCATCTAGTGGTTTATGGTATATGGAGTACGTGGCTACTGCGTTAGCCACCACCTCGTTAGAGAATTCCCCGTGCGGAAACCCCCCAATAGCTATCGGTAAGTCCTTCTTCAAAGCTTCCTCACATATCTTCTTAGGACTTGCGAGAACCCCCTTCTCGTTCAGTAGTATTAGACCCTGAACACCTAACTTCTTAAGCAAGCTTGTTATGGTTGACGGGAAAATTCTGAGGAGAGGTTTTCTTGCTTCTGGAGGGACTACCCCCTCCCTAAACAACTGTTCTATTAAGCTAACGAACCTGTTGTAGTTTCTTGGTATGCGTATCTCTGGATTAACCTCGATGACGTAGTCACCGTACGTATGCACGAGAACTTGGAGTTTCCCCTCTATGTTGAGGGGTGAGGACAGTATCTCAAGCAGTGTTACGTGCACTATATCTGGTCTGCCTCTCTTCACGGAATCATGGAGGTTTTTCATAGCGTGGTAATGAACAGACTTATCTAGTAGGATCTCAGTCGGTTTCTTATTCCTGAGCTTAGCGCTCTTAATTACTGCCGCGTGATTACAGATCTCTCGAGGGACTAGTTCCAGGGACGCCTCAGCAATCACTATCTTTACTAAACTCACGGACAACCCTGGGTTACTTAGTATCGGCACGAATAAAAAGAATCACGTACACCCAAATACTGCTCTTGTTCCTCACGACGTCACTGCGGACGTGGTTCGGCACGTCCTACAAGTCTAACACAGTACTCACGTACCAGCAATCATTTTCTTTAGTTATCTTCATGAGTGAGTATGTGACTGCCTTCACTTCATTTCTGATTTCGTGTTTTTCCGGGTCTACGTACTCTCCGCAGACCTCCCCCATAAATCTGAGCGGTTTGTTTAGTTCTGACAAACTCTTCACTCTCTTCTCGAATACTACGCTGAGTTGAGTGAAAGCTAGTTTCTCGACACTAAATATTATCAGTAGGTCTTCTAACCATCTGTAGAGTGCGTTATAAGCATCTATACCACTATCAACTATGAGTTTCCGCGTCTTACACTCTACTTTGGAGGTGTTCAGCATAACCTCGAAGAGAGCTCTACCAGCGTTCTCGAAAGCTTCCTCAAGTGTTTTTCCTGAAGCCTCAAAGTACGCGTCCGTAGTGTGTTCCAGGAATCTGTAGCCACCACAGGAAGACCTCCCCACCTCTTACCCCTACTATGAGGCTACGTAATTTCTAATAAGTGAGTTTAGTGTAGTGATTCCTTAAAATTTAAATTATAGGCTTACTTCTATTACTTTGGCGGCGGTCGTCTAGCCTGGTCTAGGACGCCGGCCTTCCAAGGTATCCGTAGAACGCCGGAGATCCCGGGTTCGAATCCCGGCCGCCGCACCACCCCCATAAATGCAGGTAGTTGTAGAAACTCTGTAGGAAAAGCGAACAGCAATGAATCATATTGTTGAGAGTTAGTTCACATCCTGGCTAGAGAGTTCAAACCTACGCGGACCCCTGCGCGTGAACTACGTTCTAGCTAACAACACGAGAGTCCACGCGAGATCTCGAACAAACAACCCAACAAGTTGACTTGTTTTCTGGTGCGGGCGGTGGTTCCTAAGTCTCGTTTACTTGCTGTTTGGGTGAAGTAAAGCTTAATAAAACCTAACACCTAATTTGTTAGGAGGTGGAG
>CALIBI010000011.1 GCA_938045815.1 uncultured Sulfolobales archaeon
CTTCACCTCCTCAGCAGGCAACCCCACAAACCTTATCTGAAGTATCGCTTCGTAATCTCTGGTTTTGACGCTCAAGCACCTAGGACATAACTTAGAGCTTAACTTGTAATTAATTACGAATACCTGCTCTACAGGCTTACCCAAGAATGAAGACCTCACCAGTAATTCCGCACGATTATTACCGGTACTCAAGACTACTACTTGAGCGTCCTTGAATGCGGGGTGTGTTTTCCCCTTCTTCAACACTGTCTCCTCAACGTAGTATAGTAGTGATTCTTTCTCATCCCCAAACATAGGTACCCAAGAACCACTCATGTAGAGTGACCCGCAGACAGGACACCTAACTAGTGTTATCTTGTCAGGGATACCTACTATAGGTCTCTCTTTAATAAAGCAATCCACACATAAACCATCGATTAGTGGTTCGTCACTACTTTCTTTCTTCCCACACCTCAAGCAAAACCTTCCAGTGAAACTCACAACCTAATCACCTGCGCGTAAGGCACGCCACACACCCTAAGTATGGCGTCAGGGTGTACTAACCCTTCCTTAACAGCTCTATCTACGGACGCCTCACCAGCTAAAACAACTATGGGAGCGTTCCTCGCGTGATGCATGGCTTCATCTAGAGTAGCTAGGAACCCCTTAAAGAACTCCTCATTCAGGTGCAGAACAACATCTCCCTCCTGAAACTTCTTCCCGAGAAGCTCCTCATCACATATAGCTACTACCTCTCTGAAGTCTTGAGAAATATCTGTAGTTACGTGTATCTTCACGTACACCATGATTCGAGACTCAGAACCCTCACCAAGACCTGGTGACTCACCCCTACTCAAGCTACTCAAACCTCAGTACCCCTACTCTCAAGAAACCCCCAACACGGTGATGAGGTAGTGGTGAGGAAGCCAGAAGCCCTACACCCCTCACACAGGCTTCACCGGAGCCTCAGCACCGCAAGCTAAGCACCTTATTACCCATATCTTGCCCTGCTTCCTCAACTCAGTCTGGTAAGAACCGCAAGTCTTGCAGATAACGTAGCTATCTAGAAACCTCTTAAACAGAGCGTTAATAGTTTGTGAAGAAACACGTGAGTAAATAGTGAATACCCCGGACTCATCTACAGTCCCCCTAGCAGCCAACTCCTTAAGTAAGTACCTAGCACAGATCTTAGGCTCCCTCAAAATAACATCACAGACAGTTTTGAAATTCTTGATTTGTGTCTGAAGCCCTACGTGAACTATCTCCAACGCAGGTATATCTAGAGTCGCTGCTTGACTCCTCTTCTCAGGGAGTTTCTCGTACAGCTCCTTAAGTAATTCCTCGTAAGGCGGTAACCCACTCACTCAGCTTCACCTCTACTTAATAAACCAACAAAACTTTTAAGTTGATTAAATTACCAAGCCCCGACAACGCGTTAGAGACTCAATAAACCTCAAGCTAGTTCTTAGGAAAATATTTAAGTCTTACAACATCAACACATATGAAGACTCATGAAAACCAAAACAATAACGAAAGGATGATATGCTGAGATGAAGGTATACATAGAAACGTACGGGTGTGCACTCAATAACGCTGACACAGCCTTAATGAAGAGTATCTTAGCTAGCAGAGGACACGAGATAGTGTCTTCAGTGGATCGTGCTGAAGTAATCATAATCAACACCTGCACCGTAAGGCTGGACACAGAACAAAAAATCCTGAAAAGATTAAGTCAACTCAGGAAATACCTGAATAACAGCAATAACGTTAAGTTGATTGTTGCTGGGTGTATGGCGGCTGCACAACCATACACGATAACTAGAACAGTCCCTGAAGCCTCACTCGTATCTCCGCAGAACGTCACCAGAATACATGAAGTCGTTGAAAAAACTGGGAGAACTTTCTTGATTAGTGGTGTGAGAGATACTGCGTTCTTGTGTCCGCTAGTAGATGGCTTCACAGCAGCAATACCTATAGCTGAGGGCTGTTTAGGTAATTGCTCCTTCTGCATAACCAAGATAGCTAGACGTAAGTTAAGATCTTACGAGCCTGACTTAGTGGTCAGGGCTGTCAAAGAAGCCGTCAGTAGGGGAGCTATTGAGGTAGACCTCACAGCTCAGGATACTGCCGCGTACGGTATTGACTTAGGTAATGTTAGGCTCCACAACCTCGTCAGAACTATAGTTGAGGAGGTAAGAGGTAACTACATGCTGAGGGTTGGGATGGCTAATCCAGATAACCTACTCCCAATACTCGACGAGTTTTTGGAGGTTCTGAAACACCCCAACATATTCAAGTACGTACACATACCTCTACAATCAGGCAGTGATAAGGTGTTGAAGATCATGAAGAGAAGATACACGTACGACGATTACAAGTCTTTAACTAAAGAAATAAGAAGAAAAATACCTGAGGTTCAGCTAGCTACGGACGTGATAGTAGGGCATCCAGGCGAGGACGAGGAGGATTTCGAGTTAACGATCAAAGCTCTTGAGGAATTACTTCCAGACAAAGTACACGTAGCTCAGTACACGATACGCCCAAGAACAGAAGCCGCGTCAATGAAGCAAATCTCAGACTCAATCAAGAAGCACCGAAGCACGGAATTAGGTAAGGTTGTAGAGAGGATAGGTTTCGCACTGAATTCCGCGTACGTAGGTGCTAGAGCCTGGGTTATCGTGTCAAGAAGATCTTTCAGAGGAACACCAATAGGCAGAACAATAAACTACAAACCAGTAGTAATTAGCGGTTTGGGAGAGTTAGGTGTTAGTGGGTATGTAGAGATAACTCAACACACGTTCTACGACTTAAGAGGTCGTTGGAGCTCGTGAGAACCGAATTATCTCGGCTTATTTCCGCTTCATCCTCTCCGCATTAACACGCTCCCTAAAGTATTTTTCTAGTTCTGAGTCACTCATCCCAGAGTATTCCTCAGCAAGTACTTTCCTAGCATCCTTGTTTTTAAGGAAGTAATGGATCGCGTAACTACACACAGGAACTATTCTGAGGTTCCTCTCCTCAGCATCTCTGATCGCTGCTTCAACCAATTTAGCTCCGTAACCCTTACCCCTATGTTGTTCGGGGGTGTAAGTCTCGAGGAGGTACAGCTTGTTGTTTTCTTCCTTAAAAGAAAGCCAAGCTTTAGAACCATCATCAAATCTAATCACGTAAACACCGCCTTTCCTCTCAACACGAACCTCCTCCATTATACTCCCCACATAATACTTCTACATAAATATAAATAACTTTATTATATGTAACTTAAGCTCAACACAACAATCATGATGAGAGAGCCGCCGCCGGGATTCGAACCCGGGACCTCTGCCTTACCAGGGCAGCGCTCCACCAGGCTGAGCTACGGCGGCACCTTAAACTATTATCTTGTCTGAATATTTAAATTTTTGATAACACTCACACACTTCGTTCTTCAGACTTCGTATTCGCGTGTTGTGTTTCTTTGTAATACAAAAATGGGAATGAAAGTCTTTATGACTTTTTCTGATTTGTAGTTTCTACTCACTTGTTTTTGTTTCTTTTTAGTTTTGGTTGTTTCATCTTTATGTATTAATGAGGTGTGGTTATTTCAACTTTAATACTTATATCTCTGGTTCTCCTCAAAGCTTGGTGTTTTGTTTGGGTGTTGTAGTTGGTAGGGTCGTTGGTTTTGTGGGTGGTTGTTTAGTTAAGGTTAGTGTTGGTGGTTTCTTAGTAGATGTTGAGTTGGGGGATTCTTTATGTAGTGATGTTTTATTGGGGTTTATTAAGTCTGGTCGTGAGGTTTTTCTTAAGTTGTTTATGGATGGAGCTGCTACTAAGGTTTTAGGGGTTGCTGGTGTTGGTGAGGAACCGCTTAAGAATTTCTACGTAGATGCTTCAAAACCTGAGATCTTTGCTAGGTATTCCTGGCTTTGGTTGAGGTTCCCCAGGTACTCTAAGATTATTAGGTTTCAGCACACCCTACTGAAGATCTTGAGGGAGATACTAGATTCTGAAGGTTTTGTTGAGTTAATACCTCCTGTCCTGAATTTAGCGAGTGATCCTGGGTTGAGGGGTGCTAGGAAGATTCCGGTTAGTGTTTACGGTACTACCTACGAACTAAGCTCGAGCACTATAATGTATAAGCAGCTGGCAGCGACAGCTCTAGGTAAGATGTACTTCGTAGCTAGGAATATTAGGGAGGAACCTGTAGAGAACGTTAAGACTGGGAGGCACTTAATAGAGTTTACTCAGCTAGACATAGAGTGGGCTGGTGCTTCAATGAATGAAGTTATGAGTCTTGGTGAGAAGCTAGTTTATGAGTCTTGCCTGGAAATCACTGAGAAAGCTGGAGAATTGATTGAGGAATTCAACCCGAGACATAAGTGTTTTAAGCCGCCCTACGAGAAAATAACTTTTAGTGAAGCCTTAAGTATTGCTAGGGAGGCTGGAGTAAGAGTAAGTGATTCTAGAGAGTTGCCTCAAGAAGCTGAGGAATTACTCAGCGTTAAGGTGGGGAAGCCGTTCTGGTTAATCAAGTTCCCCACATCTGGTAGAGGCTTCTACTACATGCCTGATGAGGAAGAACCAAACAAGAATCAAGACTTCAACTTAATAATGCCTGAAGGCTACGGGGAATTAATTGATGGTGGTGTAAGGGAATTCAGGCACGAACGCATAGTACGTAGACTTGAGGAGTTAGGTGAAGACTTAAGCAAGTATTCATGGTTCTTAGAAGCCTTGAGGTACGGGATAGCTCCTACAGCAGGATTTGGTTTAGGGGTTGAGAGATACACTAAATATTTACTTAACCTAAAATATATATGGGAGGCAGTACCTTTCCCCAAACCTCCCGGAGTAGTTAACGCACCATGAGAGGCAGGAGAAATAAAGTAAGTCTAGACTACCTGGACATACAGATAATAAATCTCTTAAGAAAAAACGCTAGACTAAAATCTAGCGAGATAGCTAAGAAGCTTGGAAGACCTAGAACCACGATAGTTCAGAGAATTAAGAAACTTGAGGAAGAAGGAATAATAAGATCCTACACAGTCTCAGTAAGACCTGACGTACTAGGCTATAATTATTACGCATACATAGCCATAAAAGTTAGGAAAGGTCTTACAGGAAAGCTAGACCAGTACGAACTAGCTAAAAAACTAGTTAATGAATCAAGAAACAAAAACGAAGCCCCCACCATAGAAGAAGCAGCAATAGTTACTGGAGCATACGACATAATACTTAGAGTATGGATAAGAAACTGGGAAGAACTATCAAGATACCTACTAAAATACCTACCATCAATCGAAGAAATAGAATCAACAGAAACTTTCATGGTATTAAGGAAAGTCCCCGATGATGAATAACCAATATACAAAACTAAACACACAACAACCTTTATAAACCTTACTGCAAAACATAGGGTAAGCTCATTTGCAGTAACCTACAATACGATAAAGAATAAAGCTATATTGGGGGAGGGAAACTAAAGTAATGGTAGGACACAAAATAAACTTGAGGGAATTGAGAAGAGTAGCTCCAGGACTACTACCAACACTCAACATAATGTCTAGAAAAACATACGGAAAGGACATAGAAACAATAATTGCTGAATCAAACAACGGGACAGCAGAAGAAATAATGATATCTCTCCTATTTAAAATCTTCCAAAACGAAGAAATACCGAAACTACTATTAAGCAGAATTAAAAACTAAAAACAAATCGAGCTTTACAGAACAGACCAGTCATTAGGATTCTCGTCACCGAGTATGCCGATATCAAACTTAGCTAGAGCCACAGTTAGTACCGCAGCCACCACTAACAACTTCTTATTCCTGTTAAGGGTCTCTAGAGCCTCAACCAACTTAACAGCTGTTTCAGGCTTCATATATTTACTCACCGAGTAGTATTTCCTAGAAGAGAATATTAATTTTACTGATAAATATACAAGACAGTTCATGAAACAGACACCTTAATAAAAATTACGAAACGTAAGTATTGAGGTAGTGGGAGGTAGGGACATTATGAAGTTGTCGAAGTTAATAAGGCCTGAATTCCTTGAGACGCTTTACAGAATAAGAACTGTTGGTAAGTATCAGATAGTTAAGGAACTAGCTAAGATGTCAGGTGAGGATGTTAGATCAGTACTCTATAAAATAAACACCTTGTTGAAAGGCAAATACTTTTATTTTTCGGTTGATTATTCGTTGAGTGAGTTAGGTCTTAAACTAGTAGTTGTAATAACTAATAAAAATCTTATGACGGAAGAATCCTCAGCTAAGTTTATGAAGTTTATTAAAGCAATAGCTTACGTTTTTCCTAACAAATATTTTTACTCTTTCTATATGCCTGTAAACATGCAGGAGTTGCCTAACCCATTGAAGATAGGTGGTGAGACAACTATAGTAGAGCTTCACGAGAGGTTGAGAAACAAGACGTCTTTCACAACATACGGGATAGAGTCAGCATTCTTTCCTGAGAAGGGGTTTAGTAAGGAATCTTTTGATAAATTAGAGGAGACTATAGGAAATATGATTAGTGGTTTAAGTAGGGGAAGGGTTTGTACTAGAGATAAGGAAAGAATCGTGTTTGATGCTGTAGACCTGGGAATCATAAAAGAATTAGAAAAGGATGCGTTTGCTAAGCAGGTTGAGATAGCTAGAGCTTTAGGGATTTCTGTAGGTAGACTTAGGAGGCATGCTGAATCACACGTGCCCTACCTAACGAGAGGTATTAGACTAATGAGTATGCCACTATACCCTGCTGCTTTAGGGAGTTCGTTGCTCGTATTAACTAGGTCTAGTAGTCCTGATATTGTTAAGTGTTTGTGTGAGGCCTTAGTAACGCATCCTACAGTAGTTTCTTGTGCTTACAGGAATGATGTTGGTTTGGGTATGGTTCAGTTTGTTGTTCCTTTCTCTATGGTTCAGTTTGTTGTCGAGTTTCTTGAGAGGGTTGGTTCAAAGTATGGTTTTAAGGTTTCTAGGGATGCGTTATGGCTTCTTAATATCGAGTTTGGTAAGAGGTTTACTTTGCCTTATAAGCGGTGGGAGGAGTATGTTCCTAAGATGTCTTGGAATATTGATGAGTTGAGGAGGGTTTTCAGTGGTTTCGGGGAAGGTTAGGGATTGTGTTTCTGGGTTTAGTTTTGATGCTGCTCACTATAGTTTGGTTGAGGGGGAGTTACTACTGCATGGGCACACTTTTAGTGTTGAGGTTTGTGTTGAGGGTTTCTTGATGGGTTCTTGGGTCGTGGATTTTATTGAGTTGAGGAAGCTTGTTGAGAGGGTCGTTAAGGATCTTAATTATTCTTTCCTTGTTCCAGCTGGAGATGCTGGTAGTATTCGTTTTGAAGCACCTTTTAAGTGTAAGCAGAAGCTTCTCGATTGTGTTATGGTTACTGCTGAGTGTTTAGGTAGCTACGTATGTGGTGAGTTGAGGAAAACCTATGACGAGAAGAATTTAAGGATTTTAGTTAGTGTTAGGGAAGGTGTTGGTAATAAAGCTGTCGTAGAGTGTTAGCCGTGACTCACGAACCTCACATTATTAAGGAGTTGCTAATTTGTAAGACCTATTGCTTGGTTTTGCGTAAATGCATTTATTGCGCTACTCATAATATTTTAACTCATGGGTATAATATTTAGGGAGTGATTTCGGTGACTCCACAATCTTCGAGAGTAAATAAGGACGAGTTAGTTTCTTATATTAGGTCTTATTCTTATAGGGTTATGCCAGGACTTCTCAACATCTTAAATAGGTTTTTTATTATGCGATATAATAGTGATATAGTGTCATTATTTTTTGATGATCCGAGGAAGGTTTACGAGACTTTGCTTAGCTTGTACGGCAGCGAAGATACTGTTACTCTCATAATAGGCTACTTACTAATTAAGCCTATGCTGATAAGACTTGGGAGACTAGACTTAACAGATAAAGCAATTATGCTTGCTATGAAGAATCCTGAAGGTCTTAAGGAGTTTCTGAAATCTCTTGAGGTAGACTTATAATCCTTGATCTTAATTGCTTGTATTATTCGTTAACTCATTCTTAGTGTAGACTCAACTTAATTGGTTCAGTTTATATCTTATATGAGTTCCGACACTACAAACATCGTAGTCACGAGTAGCGTGAGTATAGATACGTACTTCAGTGACTTTACGGCGTATCCTTCTATAGCTTTACTCATTATTACTGAAGTAATCCCTGTTAAGATTATTGATGAGACGTAGTAAGCTGACTTAAGCACGTCTATGTTTACTTGACCAGCAAAGATAGGCACACCCCTAACGCTAGCTCCCATAGAAGCAATAAGTTTTAGAGTCACTATCGCTGAGAAAGCATAAGCAATTACTGAGAGAACCAGAACTAACTTATACTCAGACAACTTACTCTTCCTGAGTTCACTCAACTTAATTAGTTGCCTCAAGTACTTCTCACCCTGACTCAAAACCTCTAAATACCTACCACCAGACTTCACAGCTTGCGAGATTGATGTGAAGACTAACCTAATCTCCTTAGGTAACCCGCGAGTCACTATAGCTTCAGCTCTCAGAGGATCCTCACCACTAGATACTAAATACGCGTAAGTCTCAAGATACTCGGAAGCCGGAGAACCAACAAACTCAGCAGTCTTCTTAAGAGCATCAATTATCGGAACACCCGCCATAGCGTGAGACGTAAAAACACTCACTAAATCACCTAACTGACTCCTAAACTTCTCTGTAATCCTTAATCTCGGGTTAAACCACAAATAAGCTGATAAAGCAACACCACTAACACTAAAACCAATCAGCAAGTACGTAGTAGTGCCGGACAGTATGAGCAGCGGGATAACGCCAGAAATAGTGAAGTCGATTTTAACCTCCCCCAAAACAAAACCAAAAGAACTCAGGAGGCTTAAGATTACTAAAGGTAATATAACCACAAACATAGTGAGAACAAAGAAAACTATAGTAGCCCTCCTTAAGTAGCTCATATCATCACCTTAGACACTATAGCGTCTACCAAGACCATCGAAGCCAGGGAAGAAGCAGGCACCACCAGATACGAGAGAATGAAAACCACCAACTCGAAGGAAATACCACCAACAGGACTCAAAACCAGTAAAGCTCCTAGAGATCCCGCCACGACCGGTATTAAGAGAGCTAACGCGAGATATATCTCGAGCATAACACCTAACTCACTCACTGCTCTCTCTACCTTAAGAGAGTATTTCTCTAGGTACTTGCTAGTAACCGTACTCATTAGTTCCAGAGGCTCAGCACCTATAACCACTGAAGCTGAAAGACCTAGCAACACCTCCCTAAGAGTTGGTGAGGGCGTTATTTTAGCGACTCTCGCGAGTGCTTCGTTAATAGGGTAATTCAACCTAACTAATGAGGTTATCATTTCTAACTCAACCCGAAAATCTTTTAGTACGTCTCTGTAATTTTTGTAAAGAACCTCAAAAACTCTTGAGAGCTCTTTCTCAGACGTAGTTACTAATGACATAAGAGATATGAGTAAAGGGAACCTAGCCTCCATAACATCCCCCCTACTCTTATATTTAAGGAAGACTAAACCTAGTGAAGCCGCGTAACACAACGGGAAAACAACACATAGAGAAAACACGGCTCCTGAGAGAAGTGAGAAGATGATTGAGTCGCTCAAGTAGTACGTAAACACACTACACAGGAAGAAAGCCACTAACACAGTGATTAATGAAGCTCCGGAAGATATCGAGATGTATCGGTCTAAACTGCTTATCCCGGAACCTATGACATAATCCTCGAGTTTTGGGTATCTAAGATACAGCTTGGTGAGTGGGTGGGTAAGTAGCTTAGGTAGTAGAAACAAATAACTAAAGAATTTTCTTCTCTTCGAGCTCATGAGACATCAACCTATAATAACCTCCTAAAAACTCTCTAGCTTCATTAAACGTTCTTAGAGAGTCTCTCCTGTAGCGTCTTAGTAACGCATGAAACTCAAAGATATCGATGTTCCTGAATGCCGCGTAACTCAACGTAGTAGCTCTCCGCACTAGGTCTGTGAGTAGGTCCTCATAACTAACTAGAGCTAGCTCAGCTATCGATTTCAGTACGTTGCTATCTCTTAAGTCAATAAGCCACACATCACTGTCCTTAACCCACCTAGAGATTAGCTTGAAGCTTATCAAGTCTCTCAACGTGTCGTAATCTCTAACCTCGTAAAGATAAGTAACCTTCCTGACTATATTGCCCGGCATAGGAATCCTGAGTATGTTGACGTAAAGCTTAGCAGCAGCTATACTAGATTTAGGCACGTTCATCGGCTGAGATGTGAGCCTCCTTATCAAGGCTTCTATATTCTCAGCGTGGATCGTGGTAAGACCTCCGTGACCTGTAGAAACTCCTTGAAAGAAAGCATGAGCTTCTCTCGATCTTATTTCACCCAAGATCAGGACATCAGGTCTCTGCCTCATAGCAGACTCTATTTGTGCTTGAAGCGTAACGCTCTGGACTTTAGGATCACTACTTAATCTAGTAGTCATGGAGTCCCAGTTATCGTGGAATGGGAGGAAAATCTCTGGAGTATCTTCAACACTCACGACCTTCATTTCTGGCGGCAGGAACATCGCTAATGCGTTGAGAAGTGTTGTTTTGCCAGACCCGGTAGGGCCGTAAATAACTATCCCCTGCTTATTCTCTACAGCCATCCATAATAAAGCTGCTAAACCTGGGTCTAGAACACCTCTTCTTAACAACTCAACTATAGTAAATGGGGTTTCTCTAAACCTCCTAATAGAGAATGAGTGTCCTCTCCTAGACACCGTATCCAAGACTATATGAACTCTGTAGCCTTCAGGTCTCAACACTCCCTCGACGATAGGGTTAGCTACTGTGGGTTCCTGACCTGACCTCACTGCAAGAACTCTAATAACTTTCTCTAATGAGTCTGAGTTAGGAAAAACAACGTTAGTTTCAAGCCATTCAAACTCTCTATGAAATACGTAAACAGGTAACTCAACACCATTACAAGTTATGTCTTCAACGAGCTGATCTCTTACTAAAGGATCTATTGGTCCATAACCTACGAGATCACGCACGATATAGTAAGCTATGTAAGGAATCTCGGCCTCACTAATTTTGCTAGTACTAGACGAACCCCTAAGTAAACCACTCAACCCTAAAGAAAAGCCTCTCCTCACATAATTACTCACCAAATTACTCACTACTTCATAAGCCTCACGAGAAAAACCGTAGCTAGACAAACGCTTCATTAAGTTTAAGTCGTGGTAGACCTTATAAATAAAGGCATTCAGGAAAGCTCTGCCTGCATCACTAAGCACTGGCTCGTGAATACGGTACCTAAGCTTCTTATCAACTCCCTCAACAATATCTACTCTAATCTCAATTATTGATGGGATTACATAGCTAATCTTTAGAGACTCGTCATTAAGTCTCGTCACGTATGACACGCACCACTAACATAGTAATTTTAAGAAAAAGTATATATTTTTCTTCTATAGGAACATCAGCACTCGCTCGCATTCTTTCTTGAACTAAGAGCTATTACTACACCTCATCTAGTAGAGGTCAAGACGGGATGATGAAGGAATATAAGGATTCCGTACCTCTTTGAGTAACTATCTTAACTATGTACATGTTCCCTCTTATTAAGACCTGGTTTGAAGTTATTGTTACTTGCTTCACCTCACCAGGTTTTATCAGAGAACCGGTGAAAACACTCTCTACCACAACGTTACCGTCCACGCTAAGTATGTAACCAGAACTTACATTTACTGCTATGCTACCTATGTTTCTCACATACACAACTACAGTAGTACTATTGTCTCCTACATCAACTCTTACAGCCTCAATCTTTATTCTCTCATTTAGTGCGGAGTGCGTGAGTGGATTACCTGTCACATAACCACTAACCCAAATCCAGAGTAAAACTCCTGCGGCTGTAGCTATTAGTATCAAGATCATAGTTGCTATAATAGGTGAGACACCTAATCGAGTCCTCATTTTGATTCCCAAATAATTAGTATGTCAGAAGGGATTATATTACTCACTACAAAAATTAATTATTTATTAGTGGAGTATAATAACATGAAGTATAGATTAGGAAGATGAGTGTGTTGTGTTTGAGGGGTAAGTCAGGAGTTAGTGAATACGTATCTGCCGTAATATTAGTCGTCATAGTTTTAGGGGCTCTCACCTTGATTTACGCACATTTTAATGCAGTAATGTCTTTGAGTGAAGCACTCTTCTCTGAGAGTTTGATTAGGTATAGTATTGATATACGTTCACTCCTAGTCGTCACCGCAACCCACGTAAGTAATGACGGGATCTTACACTTAATCGTAGCTACTGGTGAGTACCCAGTGGAAATATATGGTGTTTACGTTGATGACGTACTGCTTGAAGGATGTCCGCCACTCGAGTTTAAGACTTTAAGACCTTACGACGTGGTTGAGATCTCCTGCAGACTTCCTGAAACACCGGAAGTAGTTAGGGTTAAGATTTCTTATAATGGTGGTTTAATTGAGGTATTGTCCTCGAAAATATAGGAGCGGCATCAGCTCCGTAGTAGGGATCGCAGCATTAATACTTATCTTTATCGCTATAGTAGGTTTCCTCCTAACGATACTTTACAGACTAACAGACTTCGCCCAAACGATAAGTAAGGTTTTGGAGGAGAGAGCTGAGAGTGAGTCTATAGTTAGGACTGTACACGGAGTATGGAGTATTGAAGACTCCTTCCTAACGATAAACATAACTAGTCAATACCCTCAAGCAATACTACTAACAGGACTAACGGTAGTCTTCACAGACGGAACCAAACTAATCTTATCCAGGTACAACACAACACTAAACAACGAATCATACGTAATCATAACTAAACCAAACAACACCTACATCAAAACAAACCTCCAGCTACCCATAACGTTAGGTCCCGGACACACAATAACGATCCAGATATCCAGCAACTACCTCGGGAACAGAAGAATACTAACAGTAACAGCGATTCTAGCAAACCCATCAACACTAGTCGCACTACCGCTCAATCAAAAATAACGAGGGAAATCTAGAAAGATAGTTTCGCTGGAATCCTTCCTCACGTGATTAATTCATGAGAGTGCTTCCAAGATATAGATGGTGCTTGTGCGACGGTCACAATAAGATTTGAACTCAGGACCTTAAGAAGCTGATACTCTGCTCCCAGCTAAGTTACGGGCTCGATTCTCTCCCCAGAGTATTTTGTGGTCCTATTACCGCGGGTATGGAGGTCCCTTAATCATGACTACAGCTTTCACAGTAATACGAGCACTGGATAACTATCCTTGCAGCAAAATAAGTTAGCTTCGATGAGAGAGGTATTTTGGCAACAACAATTAAGAAGAACGACGCTAATTTATGCTTACACAACCAACTACATTCGTAGCTTATTCCTCGATCCTGAAAACAGGGTTGGGTTCTATATCACTGGGTCCCAGGCTTTTTAATTCCTCGAATTTTCTTACATCTCTTGACTGAAGTTTCTTCATTAACCACTGAAACTCTTCTTCTAGTTGTCTTCTAGTGACCGCTACAGCTTTTTCTAGGTTTAGAGGCTCTATTTTTGAGAGATTAAATCGATAACCTCTCCTCTTTGCTTCAAGATACACCTGAAACAAGTAAGCGTTAATTAAGTCGAGCGGTTTCTCGTATTCCTTGAATATTCTGAGTTGTGGGTGATTCCTATAACCCCTAGTTTTCCCTTCAAGAACTTTCTTCGCTAGAAGTCCCTCTCTCCAAACAGCAACCAAGCCCTTACAATCAAGGTATTTAGGATGTATTAACCATAACCTCATTCTCATCACTAAGCAGGTTTCCTGCTCAGTTATTTAATAGCTTCGTTCAATAACATATTCACTATTCTTCAGAATCATCATGAAGACCGCTTAACCTGAAGCTGAACCTAGATTAAGCTAGATATATCGATTAATTTATTTCTGAATTTCTTCTTTATTATTTCTCCGGCTACGTCGTACACTTTCCTCGCTCTACTTATTACTACGTAATCACTTGAAGCTATCACACCATCACTACCGAGGACCCTGATATCTGCTTTGTCAGCTAATACCACCTCCGCCAAGCCTCCCATGAGGCTCTTTATTTTGTCTGCGTGATGCGCTGAATAACTGACGTTCTTATCTAGAACTATCGTTACTGAACTAGGGGTTAGGTCAAGTAGCTCTTTCTTAATAAGATCTACGGTGTCCTCAAGAATCCTTAAATCTATTCCTTTCCTGTAAGATTTTCTTAAATCTCTGACAAACCCGTCATCACATAAGAAAACCTCCATATCCTCAATAACTGTGTGGAGAGTCAGCAAGACATTATATCCGTCTATAATGAGTGGGTACTGCTTAACATCATCAACACGCTTACTCCTTATTGCCTCAACATCTCGTGAACTATGAACACACCTGAGGAGCAGAGTTCTCTCGATACTGCTTAAACCATACCTAGAAGTAACTAGATCTAAAACTACCTTCTGCTTATAACCCCTACTCAGCAAGTACTTATAATCTCTAGACGCTTCAACAACTTCCTCCCTAATAAGGAACAAAGACTATCTGCCCTGAAACTCATTAATTATCCTGAGAATAAGTTCTCTTACTCTCTCCACGTCACTGGTTTCTAGGTAGCCGGTCGCGTGCTGATTCCCGCCCCCACCACGACCTCCAGCGAGTGACGTGAGCTCCATCAATAACTTGCTTGCTGTTAATATGTTGGAAGCTTTAAGTCCTTCAGAAATCTCGATGTCGAGACCCCCAGCGATCCTGGGAGTTAAGACAACCAGTATTAGGTCAGTGTATTGCTGGCTGAAATCCTTCAAAACATCCCTCAATGCATCACTATCTACTAGGTCTAGGTAGATAATCGATACCCTCAAATCCTTGACTTGCTTAATCGATGACTCAATAAGCTTAACTAAGTCTCTGACGTAATACTTCCTGAACATAGCTATCTTGGATCTTAATTCTTGCAACTCCTTAACTACTGTCTGGAGTCTTAAGGAGAGGTCACCACCTATCAACTTCTCAGCACCCCTTATCTTGCTCTCTAACTCCCTAGCGTACATGCTGACTTGAGTACCGGCAACATACTCAAGCCTAACCACGCCGTCAGCTATCTTCTCAGTCTTAACTATCTTTAAAGCACCTACTTCTCTAGTATTGCTTAGGTGTGTCCCGAAACAAGCCTCAGCATCCAGGCCGTCAATCTCAACAACTCTTATGATAGGTTCTAGAACCACACCACCCTCATACAAGACGAACCCATACTTCTCCTCAGCCTCATACTTAGGCATGAAGTAAGTTCTGACCTCCCTACCCTCAAGCACGACCTTATTAGCTAAGTCCTCAATAACTCTCACCTCATCATCTGTGAGAGCTTTATAGTGAGTTATGTCTAGCCTGGCTCTATCTTCAGTCTTCTCAGCACCAGCCTGCCACACGTGAGACCCTAATACCTTCCTAGCAGCACCGAGGATCACGTGCGTCGCTGTATGATGCCTCATCAACCTATACCTCCTCTCCCAATCAATAACCCCCCTAACCAAACTACCAACAACGTGCTCAGGCGCGGGCTTCTCAAGCTTATGCAGGATAACCCCATCCACTTTCTGAGTATCAACGACTCTATACGTGTCCCCACCTAAGAACAAGTAACCCGTATCAGGTTCCTGACCACCACCCTCAGGATAAAAAGCTGTCTCCTCCAGCACTACATACTCACCAACAACCTTAACCACGCGTGAAGTGAATTCCTTCAGGTAGGGATTCTCGTGAAATAGCTGCTTAGTAGGCTTCAAACCCTTCACGGCCTCCACGACCTCAGCAGGAACTTTTACTTTCTCCTCCTTAAGTATTGGGGCTCTCGAATGCTTAGCAGCTAACCTGTTATAGAAATCACCAGGCACCGTAACTTCCACCCCCTCCCTCCTACCTACCTCAGCAACCACTTCTGGCGGGACTCCGTGACTATCGTAGAGTTCTATCAACTCATCCAAACTAAGTCCCTGACCACCCCTCCTCAAATACTTCCTGACTAGCGAGGGTGCTCTACCCAAAACATCAAGATACTTACTCACCTCATACCTCAAAACATCCTCAACATAACCCTCCTTACCCCTCAGCTGCTCATACATGTCTCCCCAAAACTTAATCTGCTTATCAAAAAGAACGTATGCCCTACTTAAATCGAAGCCTAGGTGCGTTAAGAGTCTGAAAATCCTCCTCAACACAAGCCTTGCTAAATACCCCTCACCACTATTTGACGGGACAACCCCGTCAGCAAGCATTAAAGAAGCTGTCTTAACGTGATCCAGCAAAGCATAAACCTTTATCACTCTATCAAGAACCGAACCCAACTCATCAACACTTAACCTTAACTCCCTCGAGACTTCATTCTTCAGTCTAGTATAGAGTACCTCATTCTTTGGATTCAACCTACCAACATACTTAACACTCACCCTCAAGACTTCCTCAGGAGGTTCATCAACCCCGAGTATCTTGTGGTAATCACTCACTAGATTACCGTAAATAGCGTGGAAAGCTGTAGGAGTCTTCTGAGTGAGCCAAGCTATCCTCTCTATCCCGTACCCCGTATCAACTATCTTGAGAGGTATTTCCTTATAGGTCCCGTTCCCCAAAACCTCATACATCATGAAAACAAGAGTAGCTACTTCTAAACCTCCTACAGCAACCTCAAAACAAGGACCTGCGTTACCCCCGCCCTCCCACCAAGACTCCTTAAAAACTAATTCCTCCTCAGGAACACCGATAACCCTCGTAAAGAATTCCTTAGCATACTCCGTAGTCTCGTGAGTGAAGTACACATACTTGTCAGGATAGTTAAAAGCGTGGTGACCACCCATTATAAAGTTAGTTAAGTGTCTGCCGAAAGTATACCCAACACTATCAATATCTTCAAGTCTTATACTAGGCTGAGCTATCACTAAAGGATTAGCTGGCGGCGGAACCAAGCCTGAAGTCACGTGAGGCTGAAAAACAACAATCGAAGCAATAGTTAGGTAGAGGTCATCTCTCCACCTAGCCACAACCGGGTAAGGCTTAATAACCTCATGCCCTAGTTTCTCAAAGAAATTGAGGAACTTATCACGAACCTCCCTAACAGTCAGCGGGCCTGAACCAATCCTTAAGTTAAAGAACGTGTAGTCAGCACACGGAGCATCATTACAGTTATCCCTATAAACCCTAGACCAGAAATCAGCCCCACACACACCACATTTCAGCCTAGAATAGTTTTCTCTCTCAAACATTCTAACCCTATAAATATCTGACCTTACCTCAGGCAATTAACTCACCTATCTAAATTGAAAATAATATTTTAAGGTAATAAAGTCTTAAACTAATAAAGACCCTCGCATAACTCTATTAATGCGTGAAAAACACGCAACTATTCTTCGTTTGATGTTGTAACGCTCTCAATAGGTTTCTACAAGGCTGGTAGAAGCGATCTTCACTACACGACTCTATACGTCAAGGTTGTAGACGTGAGTAGGGATACTCATAGTATTATTGGTGGTACTGCGATGATGAAACAACATACGAGATAATGTTCTCTAGCTATAGATAGTCACGAAATAGAAAACCTAGCCGAAGAGTGAAGAAATACCTTCAGCTATTTCTTCCTCGCTTACTTCTTTTTCTTCTTCCTCAGTTTTTTCTTCTTCCTCAGTAGGTTTCTTAACTTCTTGAGGTGGTTGAGTAGTTACTACTGGTTGGGTAGTTACAGGTATGTTGAGTTCTGGATGTTTCTGCATTAGAGCTATCGCTAGTGTTTGTGCCTTACTAATGGCTCTCCCGAACACTATGTTGATGTTTTCGGGGGTAACGTAACCGATTTCACAAGCTAGGTTCACGGCTTTGGTGTGGGCTCTAATAATTATCTCAGGAATCACTTCAGGCAGCGGTAGTGCTGTCTCAACAGCTAATGTTCTTGATGTTTGAACAGCTGTTAGGAGTTCTTTCTTGAAGCTCTCAATATCTAGCTTTAGCTTATCAGCAGGAATAACTACTCCTTCATCCAACACGGCCTTTATAGAGAGCTTAACCGGGTAAGCTTTTATTTCTAACTTTCTGAGTAGAGAAGCTAGTTCAGGCGGGACCACGTCACCTGCTGAAGCAACTTTAGACTCCTTAGCAACCCATATGATTCCCTCCCTCACCATAGTTCTGATCTTCAGCTTACCGAAAACAGACATCATGGGGCCAGGAGGTATTCCCGTAGGGCCTTCCGGAACATATATATCGGCTGGTGCTTTCTCTCCAGGCTTAACATACCTCAAAACCACTATCCTATCTACTAAGTTAGCAAGCATAAACGCGTTGAGGTTAGTGAATACGAATAAGTTAGGTCCAGTGAGGTAGTTGAGAAACTCATCAAGACTTGGCAGACCTAACTCTCTCAAAGCTCTCGTAACGATAGTGTTTTTGAGTACCTTAACAACACCGTAACTACTTAAGCTCTTCTTAATCTCTGCAAGCTCTCTTGCTGAAACCCCCTCAAGACTCACCACACCTAAAGTCTTGTATGTGGTTAACAACTTCTTAATTTCATCAACTATAGCTTCCTTCTCAACTATGGATTTCCTCGTAACTACCCTGTAACTCCTTTCAGCTGCCTGAATACCCTCTACTATTTTGAGTAACTTATTCTTGGTTGAACCCTTCATCACATACTCACCTCAACAGCAGGACCCATAGTAGTCTTGAAGTATATCTTAGCAGTAGTTTCCAGAGGCTTAGTATACTTAGATTTAATGAAGTTGAGTACTGCTACAGCGTTCTCTACCAGGTGTTCTAGCGGCATGTCCTCACTACCTATCTTGCAACCAACCCAAGCCTGTTCTTTATTTCTGATCCTCGTAGAATTAACGTACCTGCTAACTAACGCTTTCAGGTTAGCTGTTGCTGGGATAGGTATCGGGAACTTACCTCTAGGACCTAAAGCTGGTCCTAAAACTCTACCTACTTGAGTCATTAGGTCCGGCTGAACCAAGAACACGTCATACTTCCTACTAAGTTTCTTCGCATCACGCTTAGAAAGATTCTTCAGGTCTTCAGGCGTTAAGACATCAATCCCGATTTCTTTGGCTTGTAGCTGAAGATTACCTGAAGCTATAACTAAGATCCTAGTTTCTTTCCCAGGACCTCTAGGGAGATACACGAAATCCCTGAACTTGACTTCAGAACTCTTCGGGTCAGCACCCTTAAAAACTACTACTAACTCAACAGACTGCTTAAAACTACGCCCCTTACCTAGCTCTAGAGCCGTTCTAAGAGCCTCGGCTAGCTTATCCTCACTCACCATTACCCTCACCTACCCCTCCACTCACCCTCGTATTTAAGAAAGAGTGAATCGTAGAATCCCTCATCAATCAACTTAATAATCTCCTTAGCACTCCTACCCTCAACACTCAAACCTATAGTTGATGCAGTAGAAACCAAGCACTTCACAGCAGCTTTCAAGCTCCCGGAATTCATCTCGTTTTTCTTCATTAAAGCAACCTTAATCACGTCCTCAATACTCAGATTACCCACCTTCTTATGTGCTGGGTCTCCTGAAGGCTCGGAAGCCCCAGCCATCTTAAGAAGGAGTGATGAAGTTGAGGGCGACTTTACCTCAACCCTGTAATTCTTGGTGTCCGTGTCAACATGAAGTAACACAGTAACCTCAAAATCTTTGAGGTGCTTGGTTAACTCATTTATCTTATTGATTACCTCGTTAATGTCTAGACCTAGCTGAGTTATAGCAGGCCCTACAGGTGGTTGGGGGGTTGCTGACGCCCCCTTAACTTTAAGTCTTACGGTACGCCACACCACACCACATCACCTCTTAGCAGGCTTCACATCATCTGCTGGTAACGTAACCTCCATCTTGAAGGAGGCTTCCAGTATGTTTAGCGTGACTGTTCTCTTACTCACATTAACACTTATAATTTGGGCCTTTAAGCCTTTAAAAGGTCCTGAAACAACCTCCACGATATCTCCTGGTTGGAGCTCCTCCAGAGGCGACACAACCTTAAGCAACCTCTCAACTTCCTCCTCCGTAAGAGAACCCATAGCCTGCCCCTTCACGTGCTTTATGTCTTTAGCTATCTTATGGACTATGTGGTGTCCCTCCGTCTCTATTATTATGTAGCCCTTAACCTTAGGAGGTATTATTATGGAGTAAATACCTCTAGTCTCCGTGTTTCTTATTAAGGACTCAAGCATTAACGCAACATTAAGTTCCTGTCCAGCAGTAGTTCTTAATATAACGTACTTGTGTTGCTTACCACTCTGCGTCACGCTTCCCTCTCCACTCAATACACGCACCCCTCACAAATACCCCTGAATGTAGGAGAGTATTAAGTGAACAACAAAACCTACAAGACCTACTAGCATCATTCCTCCTAAAGTTATCTTGAGTAACGTTTTGTACTCGTCACTCTCGGGCTTCTCCGAGATAGTTATTATTTTCCTCCACATAGCTACTATCTCCTCTATCTTCATGTCCTCACCTTTCTAAGTGTTTATACTGAGAAGATTATTAAGTATTAAGTCTGGACTAAACTCTAGTAGGTCTTCATAACTCTGCCCGACACCGACGTACAGTATCTTCTTCCCTAGGGTTAGTATTATGCTTAGTGCTGATCCCCCCTTAACGTCAGCATCAACTTTAGTAAGTATCACTGCGTCAACGCCTACCGCTTCATCAAACCACCTAGCTTGCGAGACAGCGTCATTACCTACTAGAGCGTCTAAAACCAAGATCTTTAGGTTAGGTCTCACAACCCTAACTACCTTCCTGAGTTCCTCCATTAAGTCTCTGTCAGTATGCATTCGCCCAGCAGTATCCACCAGTACTACATCATACTTGTTCTTGGTAGCGTGTATTAGTCCGTCTTTAGCTACCGCAGCAGGATCAGCACCGTACTTACCCTTAATTATCGGGGCCCCAACCCTACTCGCGTGTATTTCTAGCTGTTCTAGCGCGCCAGCTCTGAAGGTATCTGCAGCAACGATTAGGGTTTTTAATCCGTTATTCATTAACTTATACGCAACCTTAGCTATCGTGGTTGTTTTCCCTACCCCGTTAACACCTAAAAACACGATAACGTAAGGTTTTTGTGACTCCCTAATTAAGGAGCTTAAGTCGTTGCTGAAGGTACTGCCAGCAAGCAACTCTTTAAGCGTCTCTCTAACAACCCCCAAAACATACTCTCTAGAACTACCGAGCCGAGGCACTTTAGCGCCAACCAACTTACTAGCTAATCTAGAACGAAGAATCTCAACAGCCTCGAAAGCTACGTCCCCCTCTAGAAGAAGCCATTGAAACTCATCGAATACCTCGTTAAATTCTTTCTCACTCAATTCTTTCTTGCTTACGGTCTCTCCTAGAGTACTAACAAAACTACTCAGCGCTTCCTTAATCTTACGAAACACAACAATCACTCTTCTAACTAGGAACTAGTACCTCTCGCTTGCTGCGCTCTCGCTTGCTGTGCCTGAACCAAGATAGAATTAACTAAGTTTTCCAGTTTCTCATAATGATTGAGAGCTCTAACAAGCTCTTTCTGGAGCTCCTCAGCAATACCCTTATACTCCTTCTCCCTACCAGTTAATACTTCGAAAGCCTTATCTAGAGAAAGCTCAGCATAATACTCCAGACCAACATGCGTTATGACTCTATCAACATAATGTGGTGAAGCCTTAATCAAAACATACCCTCTCCTGTCAGCAGGCGCTAAGAACTCACTCACACCCTCATCCTTAAACTCTGTTAAGGCGTTAATACTAGACTTAATCTCGCTTAATTCTTCCTGAACCTGATTAAGCTGATTCTGTAGAGCATCAATATACTTCTTCAACTCAGCCAGCTGAGCGAGAAGAGCCTCAAAACTCACAACCTGCTTCTTCTCAACACTCTTATCAGAACTCAACTAAACCAACCCTCAAGCTTAGCTAACTCCTTAACAACCCTCTTCTTAGCTTCCTCCGGTCTAATCTCGACTACATCAAGTATTTTTATGTGCTCCCTCTTCAGCTTATGCTTACTACCCATCAACGAATAAACCTTCTCTAGAGCCTCCTCCCTAGTAAGTGCTCTTACCTCCAAAGAAAATTTCTGCCAGAACCTGACCCTATCAGGACTAAACAACGCAACCCCATTAACTCTGTAAGTCTTGACCTCACTACCCACCACTCACACCAAACATTAATGGAGATGAAGCTTATAAAATCATCAGAGCATAGCTAGAATCAGGGTTAGCTACCCGAGACTCAAGCCCTTAACCAAGCAGCTTATGACTCAAGTTCCTGGGAAGTTGAGGATCTCCATGATCCTCATTATCTCCGGACCAGTAGTTAACTCACCTACTACAGCTCCGTTATTATTCATAACTAAACCAACCTTAACAAACCCTACACCAAAATTCACTGTAGCGGTACCGATCCTCACACCAAATAAAGACTCAAGATACCTCAATTCAGCAGTGTTGAGTTTAGGGTTAAAAATCCCGCTGAAATCGTTGAGCACCCCTAACGAGCCTACCGTAGGTATCTCAGCTAGAGCACCCTTCCTAACTGAGGAAATCCCTAACTCACTTCTTATTAAATCAGCTTCCTTATCACTCAATTCCGGATGAAGTAACGCGAACTTATTATTCGTTAATATAACGTTACCTAACGCCGTAAACGTTGTCTGAACAGCCTTAACAGGCAAGCCAGCACTCCTCAACCTATCCAGCTCCTCCTCCCTAGCTATTTTAGGCAGGAGTATTGCTTTATCGTTGCCTGCCACAAAAACACCCAATAACGTTGAGTCAGCAACCCTAGCTTCTATGACATCCGTCTCTAAGACATTCCTCAAAACCTTCTTTACGCTATCCTCAACCCCCTCAGGAACTAACGTGACTTTGTTATTCGTGAAGATGTAAACCCCTATGTTAGGGTTACCGAAAATCTTGAGCTTCTCTAAAGGCATGAAAATACCTCTACTTACTCTCTTCCTTAATTCCCTGCTCCACTACCTGGACAGCTAGTGAAGCCTTAACTACTCTGCCCTCATCATCAAGTTTAGTAACACATACAGCGATCCTTGCAGGAAGGTTGTCTGAACTCCTCGAAAGGATGTATTCGTTGATTGAAGCATCCAAAACTACCTTCTCCGCTTTACTATGCTTCTTAACGAACTCACGAATATACCTCAACGCTCTGAAGTTTCTTCTCGTTAAGCCGGTCCACTTAAGTCTGTTAAGATTCACTACATATATTGAACCCTCAACCAACACCAACACCTCATACGTTCTTTAACTTACTTCTTCTCCAGTGTCTTAACCTAGGTCTCCACGAGACCTTCCTCAGAGTTTTTACTATGACCCACACAGGTATCGCTCGATTACTTTTCGCCTCACTAGCTAAACGTAGTTTCCTAGCTACGTGTTTAGCTCTAGCCACCACCATCACCTCTTCTCCTTAAACGTAATCTTGTACTCACGCCTAGTTCTAGTGTCTATAGCGTAAAGAATTTCTTTTAATGTGTCATCATCAATGATGCTTCTCAACTGGCCCGAGAGAGCTAAGTTTATTATGTAGTCCTCTACAGCTCTAGCTAGCTCAGGCTTAACCAATTTTACGTTAGCTAGTCTAGCCCTAGCTTCCGGAGTCATGACCTTACGTAGTATCTCCTGCCTCTGAGCTTCCCTAGCAGCTTCTTCCTCCCTCCTCCTAGCTTCCTCCTGCTTTCTTAGTAAGGCTTCCATCTGCCTCCTCTTGATTTCTTCCAGCTCAGCGTCATAATACTCCTCACTCACGCCGTAATCACCCGTACTTACTTAATTCAGGTCTTAACTCTACTAATTTCTTGAAGACTTCACTAGCTACATAATCCATTAAAGACATTCCTTTAGGGGTTAATGTTCTACCTTCCTTACCAACCCTCACCACGAGCCCTGCAGCCTCAAGCTGATGAAGTATATGCCTAATTACGGAACTCCCACTCCTCCTAAAATGCGGTGGTGCGGAACCCCTCCTCTTAAGCCCCCCATAAACATTCCTGAGAGTACCCACACCTACAGGCTTTCCACTCACATACAGCTTCCTCAAAATACTTGCAGCCCTCACGTACCACCAATCAGTAGAATTAGGTACTCTCTCCTTAGTAGGGCTAGTCTTAACGAATAAAGCCCAAGTAGGGGGTCTCACAACACCAACATTATCTTTTAAATATTTAGCTAACTCCTCAATAAAAACGTCGGCCGGCACCTCCTTAACATTCACCAAGCTAGCACTCCACCTCCTAACAAATTAGGTGTTAGGTTTTATTAAGCTTTACTTCACCCAAACAGCAAGTAAACGAGACTTAGGAACCACCGCCCGCACCAGAAAACAAGTCAACTTGTTGGGTTGTTTGTTCGAGATCTCGCGTGGA
>CALIBI010000012.1 GCA_938045815.1 uncultured Sulfolobales archaeon
TTCAGCAGCCTTAATTAATTCTGGATTAGCATGCCCTAAAGAAGTCACGCCTATACCGCAAGTAAAGTCTAAGTACTTCTTACCATTAACATCATACAGTGACGCGTTCTCTCCTCTCTCAATAGTTATAGGATGATATACGGCAGCACCCTTCATAACGTATTTACTGCGTAAGTCTAGATAGGGGTCTACCGACACAGGATGCCACCGAAAAACCCGATTCTTGAACATTAATATTTTAAATTATGTTGAAATTAAAACTTTCACTAAGAAGTACAATGCTTATATTAGATCTTATTCAAATTAAGCTATTTGGAGGTTTAATAAATAAGATCTCCATTAATACATAGTCTCTTATTGAATTCGTAAAAATTGTGTAAGGCAGAAATCACGAAATAAGCAATCAAATTGAGTGCATCATTGAGGTCCTTCTCTAGTGAGTAAGGATTTAAAGAATTTATTGGTTAATTCTCACTTAACCCTCTAGTGCATGAGACCAGTATTCTTGTGATGATTTTCATATTTTCTATTACTTATTTGCTTCGTAAATAATTACGCAAAAACTCGTGACTTAGATTTTCTTGGCGTTATAAAATAATTAAACTACCTTATTCAGGCAGTTGTTGCGAGATGCCTGATAGTAGTGCTGGACACTTTTTAATTTGCAAAATAAATTAATAGTACGGAGGTCATGCATGAGTTACCTAAATAAAAAAAGTAAGAACTTGAGGTTAGATGAGGTTGATTTAAGTATATTACGATACATTCAGGAGTCTCCGAAGACACGTATTAGGGAGATTGCTAGTAAGTTGGGTCTTCCTAAGTCAACGATTTACTATAGGATGAGGAAATTAGAGGAACTTAAAGTGATTAAGGGATACAATGCCATTTTAGATAGTGAGAAGCTAGGTTTTGAGTATCTCGTAATCATATTAGTTAGAGGTAAATACGGACCTAAATACCACGAGGAAATAGGAAAGTTTCTAAGCAGGAATCCTTACATTCAGGCTGTTTACTACGTGTTAGGTGAGACTGATTTCGTTGTTATAGGTAAGTTTCCCTACAAAGAAAAATACCTTGAGTTTCTTGAGACTCTAATTAATTCGCAATTTATTGAAAGGACTAACACTATGGTCATAGCTAGAGTAGTCAAAGAAGATTTCAAACTGAATATATGAGTGCCCTAGCTTAAGTAGTGGACGAGGAGCTAAAAACTTCATGAGAATACTTTAATAGTTTTTAAACGAAACACTCTAGGGGATTTTATGAGTCATGAGTGTATTCAGGTTTTGAGAGGAACTCCATGGCTTGACACGGTAGATCAGGAACACATACCCTTAGAAATCACTAATTCATGCAGACATGATGTTATAATTGATTTCAAAGTATTAGGACTTCCTGGTAGTGAAATGATCTACAAGTCTAGTAACGTAAAGATACCTGGTTTAGGTAAACACTCTATAGAAGTGATAACAGACAAGTATTATGAAAGTCTTGAGGTTAGTATTATAGTGAAGAATAAAGAGCATCATGTCATGTCTGTAGAGGTCCGTCTCAAATAAAATATGAGTTTTGTTTGGTGTGAATGTTTTGAGGAGTCTTGAAGTGTTAGATTGCTTCCTCTATAGCTATTGACTCTACTAGCTTGCCCTTAATTTCACTTAATATTCCATCAGCTGTTTCCATAGTTTTCTGTAGGTCTTCTTTCGTATGCATTATTGATACTGTCCACTGCTCATCCACAGCCATTGGTTGAGGTATTATGCCTTTTGTTACCATGCCTAAAGTCCACACGTACCAGAGACCCCAATTAATCTTAATTACGAAGTCTCTCCAAGTATTTATCTCTTCCTTAGCAAAGTATATCGTGCCTTTATTAGCTATCTGAACTACGTGTGCTTCTAATCCCTTATCCTGTATGAGGTCTCTATAACCCTTAGCTAATTCCTCACTCAACTTGTGTGTGTAGGATAAGTTAGATTCTGTCAGGAGCTCGGTTAGTGTTACGTAGGCCGCATAAACTGATAACGGGTTAGCGTTGAAAGTACCGCCGTGTGGTACTTTACGCGGTCCTACTAATCCTAGTATATCTTTCGAAGTTAGTACTGCGGAGAACGGGAATCCCCCACCGATAGCTTTAGCTACGGTGATTATATCTGCTTTAACACCAAAGTAGTCTTGAGCTCCTCTATACCACATGCCTGAGGTCTTGACTTCATCGAATATTAGCAAGCAATTGTATTCATTTGCTAACTTCCTTAAGAGAACTACGAAATCCTTCTTCCCAGGAACAACACCCATATTCATAGCTACGGGTTCTAGAATTATGGCTGCTATCTCGTTCCCGTGAATCCTCATTATATCTTCTGTTGCTTCAGCATCATTCCATGGAGCAACAATAACATTCTCTGCTAACTCTCTAGGGACTACGTTGTAGGGATATCCTGTTGGAACAGATCTAGGTTTCTTAGGGTGTCCTGCATGTTTTAAGTCAGGCTTAACCCCAACCATCAGGAGCTCATGAGAGCCGTGATAATGACCTTCAAACTTTAATAGTTTTGATCTCCCGGTAACTGCTCTGGCGAGCCTTATAGCTAATAGTGTTGCTTCAGCACCAGTGTTTGAGAATCTAACCATGTCATAGCCGTATCTACGTGTTAAAACTTCACTTAACTTATAGCTTAATTCTGTTTCGTGACCATACACAGTGCCGTCATCAAGCTTCTGCTTTACTTTCTCAAGTAAAACCGGATTAGCGTGACCAACTACTAGAGCGCCGAAACCCATATTAAAATCTATGTACTCATTACCGTCAACATCCCAGATCCTGGAACCGCGTGCTCTAGAAACCATTATGGGGTGAGGATCGAAAATCCTCCAATTACTGTGAACACCATATGGTGTGAGGCTTGCTAACTTAAGCCATAACTCTCTAGACTTAGCTGTTTTCTTAGAGTATGCTTCTCTATAAGCTTCTGTCAAAGTTCTTAATCCGGACAAGAGGTTAACACCAATAGAATTCAGGTATAATCAGGAAATAAATTTGAGTCTTATCTAAATTGGACATATTTTAGTTAAAACATAGTTTATTTTAAATAAAGAAGCTGTTTCTTTAAACCATAATATTCTTCTACGAATTCTTTGGGGGGTGGTGGCGTTATTAATGATACTATAATTAATGTTGCTAGAGCTATTATGGTTGGTAGTGTTCCTTCCCATAAACCGAATGGGTTGTGCGGGGCTTCAGGCCATATAATGTAAGTAAAGAGTAAGAGTGATATGAAGCCTGCTAAATAGCTTGCGAAGCCTCCGTACTTATTAGCTCTACGCCAGAATAGCATTACTATTGTTGGCCAAGCAATTACTGAGTAAGCAGGCCAACATAACTCAAAACCTATTATAACCATCGGCGCTTCAGGAGCTAAAGCTACTAAGATGCTAGATAACGCAACAACTATTATAACTAGAATAGTTATTAGTCTCCTACTGCGTTCGGGTACTTTAATGCCTAGTCCTTTCTCTATTAAGTCTACGTCAACTATCGATGAAACTAGGAGTAGCATAGAATCAATGGTAGATCTAGTTATAGCTATGAGACCTAAAAGAAGTAGTACCAGCAGAGGTCCCGTACCAAAGAGCTCCATAAACAACAAAGGAACATATCCTTCCACAACCTCTACTTCAGGTAGACTAGCACCGTAATAAGCAGCTAAGCTAAGTCCTAGTAGTAGAGGAGACGCGAAAGCACCTAGGAAGAACCCTGCATTAGAACCCATACCACCAATTATGACACCTTTGTAGTCTTTCGCAGCAAAAAACCTAACCACTAAATGCGGTATGAAAAGCCATGAAATCCCATAGAATATAAGCATAGTCCAGAAATACTGGAATGGCTGGGTCCTCTGAAATATATCTGGAGCTATGTCTGAAGTATACGCACTCCAAGCTAATTTATCAAAGCCTCCCCAAAAAACAAACGCTGCATAAACCATAGCTAAGAAAGCAACTATGAACGTTACTCCAGCCATAACATCAGCGTAAGCTACAGCTCTCATGCCGCCAGCACTTACGTAAATAATAATGAAAATAACGTAGAGTGCTAGGAACGCATGATAAGGAATCTCACCTCCTGTCGCGGCAGATAACACTCCCGCAGCCGGTATGTATATCATGCCTATATAAATTATAGTGGCGTAAAGTATCATTATAGCTATGAGTATTCTTAGTAACCTTTCGAACCCTCCAACCCTATGAACTATCATATCGGTTGGTGTTACGTATTTATATAGCTTACCTAGCCTATAAATTCTCAAACCAATCATGTAGAATAGAGCGACGAAACTTAAATAGAATATCATCTCAATAACCCACCACTCAAATCCCTCACTAATCATGACTGCAGGCATTCCTACAAACTCCCACGCCTCCATGTACGTAGCCATGTAAGTAAACATTACCGTCATTGCTGATAAGGTCCCCCCAGCTACGTAGAATTCGTGAAGACCTTTCTTAGTTCTTTTAGCTCCTACATAGCCAGCTATTAGTGTGAAAGCAAAGAATGTTATAAGAGTTGACAACACGACTAAGGACCAAGGAGATATGTTTATGTTCATTCTATCATCACCACCCATCCAGAACCCATACTCTTAACTCTCTTCGTAATTACTGCATAATATGTGGCAAAGAGTAGGAAGTTTAGAACAATCCAGGTTATAGATATCATTAAAGCGCCAACGACAGGTTTCGGTAAACCCCACATGCTTTCTTCAGGTTCCCAAATAAGCAGATACTCGTACACGTACCAAACCAAGAAACTAGCAAACGCTAGGTAAGCAATCAACAAGTATTCCCAACTCATTAAATTAGCAGGTATTGCTTTTGTGTCAGACGGTGTACTTGACTCACTATAATGAGACATAGTCGTAATGAACACCTATTATGAGGTTACTATTGAAACGTTTTTAACCCTACTTTTAATTCTCTTAGGACATTTGTCAAACAAACTAGGTCAATACTTCACACATAAACACGGCGTCTCGATAAAGAAGTCCTAAAGTAATTTTAGTGATGGTGATTATGTTTATACGTTGTTGATAAATGATATTTAAACACCGTTTTCTGTAAGTCATTGGTTATATTAAAATACTTTCCAAATCATGATTATATTGGTGTGTAACTCTGTGATTTATTCAGGACAAACTATACTACGTGTTGACTTATCTAATGATAAGATCGAGGATGAGGAATTACCTGATTTTGTTGTCGAGAAGTTTGTTGGTGGTAAGGGCTTAGCTACGTATTTAATGTATAAAGAAGTTAAGCCAGGCATTGATCCTTTCTCACCTGAGAATAAGCTTTATGTATTCGGTGGTCCTTTAGCATTCATTTACCCTACATTTACTAGAACCATCATGGTTTCTAAATCCCCATTAACAGGTTTATATTGCGATAGTAATGCTGGCGGTTCTTTCTCTATTGAGTTGAGGAGAGCTGGCTACGTAGGGATAGTTATAGAAGGTAAGAGTGATAAGATGAAGTGCTTAAAGATAACTAAGGAGGAGAAGAAGCTTATTGAGTGTGAGTCTCTTAAAGGTAAGACTACCTACGAGGTAGGTGATGCTTTCAGAGAATACTCAGTACTCACGATAGGTCCAGCTGGAGAAAACTTAGTAAGGTTTGCTAATATCGTAATAGATATGAAGAAGAATCCTGTTACTAGACCAGGAGTAGCTGGGCGTGGTGGACTCGGTGCAGTAATGGGTTCTAAGAACTTGAAAGCTATATTTCTGAAGGGTTGGTTAAAACCTGACGAGCTAGCTAAGAACGTAGACAAGAACTTACAGAAAGACTTGATTAATAGGTATTTGAAGATACTGCAAGAGGACGTAGTTCCAGGAATAGGTGTCGGCGGTAACTTACCTGTATTCAGGGTCTCTGCTGAGGCGAGGATACTTCCTGTTAAGAACTTCCAAGCAGGATCTCACGAGAGGTGGGAGGATTTAGCTGATGATGCATGGGGTAGAATCACGGTTAACAGGATAACATGTCCTACGTGCCCCCTCAGGTGTGGAGTCACCGTAGTGGAGAATGGATCCTCGACTGAGAGGATAGAGTACGAGACAGTGGCTATGAATGGTTCTAACTTAATGATAATTAGCCGTAAGGCGTTAGCACAAATAAACACTACATTGAATGCTTTAGGAATGGACACGATAACTACGGGCAATATAGCTGCTTTCCTTATGGAGTTAACCGAGCGAGGACTATTAAAAGACTATAAGATTTCTTGGGGTGATTTAGAAGGTTACCTAAAGCTCATACACGACATAGCGTATAGGAAGGATTTAGGAAACATACTTGCTGAAGGCTTAGCTAGAGCATCTAAGACACTTGGCGCTGAAGAGTACGCTGTGCACATTAAAAAGTTAGAGATACCTGCATATGATCCGAGAGGGGTCGTAGGTATGGCGCTTGCTTACGCGACAGCTGATAGGGGTGGGGATCATCTGAGGGCATGGACTGTTGCTGCTGAGTTAACGTCTAAGCTAACTCTAGAAGACCTCGTTAACTTAACTAAGTATCTCCAAGATAGGAACGCGGCTTTATGGTCTTTAGTCGCGTGCGATAACATACCAGGAAATTCCGTGAGGCCGCCGGACGAGATGATCAGGATCTACATAAAGATGCTCAATACTCTCGGATTCAGCTACGATGAGGAAAGCTTCCTCAAACTGGGTGAGAGAATTTACAACTTGTCAAGACTATTCAATATTAGAGAGGGAGTCAGTAGGAAGGATGACTCATTACCGCCAAGATTCCACAAACCTAGGGAGGATACAGGATGGATAATAACTAAGGAAGACTTCGAGAAAATGCTTGACACGTACTACAGTAAAAGAGGATGGGACTCTAACGGGGTTCCGCTTAAAGAGACTCTAGACAAACTAGGATTACTAGATATTATTTAAGAGATTTGAGAGATACCTTAAACCTATTTTTATCAGAAATTAGGTGTGGGGTTCTATGGTTATAGTGGTGCGTTTCTACGGGGTGCTTAAGGAGCTTGTTAGAGAGAAATTAGAGCTTAATATAAGGTCTAGTGAGGTTTTATTTCTAGACTTGGTTAAGGAGATTATAAGAGAGTACCCGGCTCTAGGTAATTTCATTAAGGTTGGTGAGGAGGGGGTTGAGGTGAGAGGAGTTAGTGTGTTAGTTAATGGAAGACACATAATGTTCTTGGGTGGTGATAAGGCCTTAATAAGAGATGGGGACGTAATAGACGTGCTACCACCTCTTCATGGTGGTTAGTTATAAAGTCTCTCAGTATTTTTGAGTTCTCTACGTGTCTGATTCCCTAATATAGTCAGTTAGTGTTTTCATGAGTCCTAAGTCTGCTAGCACACCACTGATCCCTGGTGCTTTTTCTATGTCTTCTTTGCTCACTTTATATGTTTTGCTTTCCTTAATTCCTTCTTTCGAGACTTTAATGAATTTCCATTCTTTGTGTGGTATCTTGATCGCTATGTAGGGTGTTCCGCCAGCTCTCTCAGCAAAGTCTATTAGTTTCTTGATTTGTTCTAACTCGATGTATAGCCCTGAGGAACTAGCTCTAGACTTAACTTCAAAGACAGCGACTCTGCCTTTCATTATAGCTACTACGTCAGGATACTCTGCTTTCTTTATTCTAGCACCACTGGCCGGGGCTCTCATTACCGCGAATCCTAACCTCCATAAGGTGTGGACTAACTCTCTCTCAGCTCTATACCCCTTAGACCTACTCTTAACTACCCTCAACCACCTTAATCTAACTCCATAAACACTAACTTAAATATTTCGTAACGAATTAAGTAATTGAGGTGCTGAGTTAATGCCTATAGGTCTAGCGGAGATCGTACTGATACTTGTCGTGTTAATAATAGTCATACCTCTGCTGAACGCTAGCATAAAAATCATAAGGGAGTACGAGAGAGCTGTAGTCTTCAGGTTAGGGAGACTTATAGGAGCTAAAGGTCCTGGACTCATATTAATCGTGCCTTTCGTAGATAACTTAATGAAGGTTGATTTGAGAGTAGTGACTGTTGATGTCCCTAAGCAAGAAATAATAACCAGAGACAACGTGAGTGTTAAGGTTGATGCGGTAATATACTATAGAGCGGTTGACCCAATAGCGGCAATAACCAAAGTCAGTAACTACCACTACTCAATAATGATGTTGGGTCAGACTGTTTTGAGGGACGTGATAGGTCAGGTAGACCTAGACGACCTCCTGCAGAAGAGAGACGAGCTAAATAAGAGGATACAAGAAATAATAGATGAGACAGCCATGTCTTGGGGTATTAAGGTGACGGCGGTAACGCTCAAATCTGTAGAATTGCCTGAAGAACTCATGAGAGCTATGGCTAAGCAAGCTGAGGCTGAAAGATGGAGGAGAGCCAGAATAATAGAAGCAGAGGGTGAGAGACAAGCTTCCGCAGTACTTGTTGAGGCTGCCTCCATGTACGAGAAACACCCTACAGCACTCCGCTTAAGAGAACTTCAAACCATGATAGAGATAGCTAGAGAGAAAGCGTTAGTAGTAGTTACAGAGACTGGAGCTTCAGACGTCGGCAAGACTCTAGCTATGTATAAAGCACTTAAAGAAAGAGAAGAGCGGTGAGTTAGGAGGTGTTAGCAACCAAAAACAAAGTTTCCTATGTTTTTGCTCAAATAGTTATTCTAGCTTTATTAGTACTTACGACTCCACTACATTCTGTGGAGATCTCTAACTCCTCAAGTCTTCAAACATCCGGAGTAGTAACTAGAGCATTAGTTGTTGAGATAAGTCCTCCGTGGGACGTGATAGATAGCGGGGTTAAGGAGTGTTTCTTAGATTCTTTAAGCAAGGCTGAGAACGAAAATAAAGCACTCATATACTTGGTTGATAGTTACGGGGGTTACTTAGACGCTGCCTACGCTATCGGAGACGCGGTAAGTAACTCGAGAACACCTACGATAGCTTACGTTAGTGGTGGTAAAGCGTTAAGTGCTGGAACCATGATAATACTCCCAGCTAATATAGTAGCGCTACATCCTTCAGCTATTATCGGAGCTATGCAGCCAGTAATGATAAACCCTGTCACAGGAGAGCTTCAATTCATCAATGAGTCCAAAATAATAAATCCCGTAGTCGAGAAAGCTCTGAATTATGCGAGGCTTAGAGGAAGGAACGAGACTCTCGTGAGAGATTTTGTGATCAAGGCCACTACCGTGAATGCGGAGAAAGCTGTTTCTTACGGTGTTGCGGATCTGATAGTCCAGGATCTCCCGACCTTGCTAAGAGACATACGTGGTCGTGAGGTCTCTGTATCTGGTAGGGTAGTTAGGCTAGAAATTGATGAGTCGGGTCTAGAGTTTTATTCTTGTAGCGTCAGATCGAGGCTTTTGTCGCTACTCGAGAACTCTACAGTACTTAATGTATTACTTACGATAGGGCTCTTAGGAACTATATTCGCCTTATTGAGTGGCAGAGTAACAGTACTCCCACTCACACTTCTTTTCCTGCTTCTCGGGCTGATTGGTAGCGGTCTTAACCCCAACCTCGTTTCGCTATTCTTGATAATCTTGGGTGGCACACTACTAGCTATAGAACTATTCGTCTTGCCTGGCTTCGGGATAGTAGGGATAAGCGGGGTCATCCTCCTAGCTTTTGGTTTTGCTCTCCTACCTACTTACCTACCTAGTGGTTTAGTCCCCTCTGAGGAATACTTGAATGCTTTAAGGGTATTCGTAGTAAGTACGTCAGTAATACTGGGAGGATTTTTCGGCATACTAATGTTTAAAGTGATAAAAGCTAGGAGAAAGAAGCCTTACGAGTTCCTACCTACTGGTAAGGTCGGTAGAGCAGTCGATGACTTAAGTCCCGGGAAACCAGGCTTCGTAATCGTTGAGGGTGAGTACTGGAAGGCAGTCTCGGATGAGGAGATACCTAAGGGCAGTGAGGTAGTTGTAGTAAGTGTTGAGGGGGCAATACTCAGAGTTAAGAAAAAGTGAGTTACTGTTCTAGTAAGCTATTTAAGTTTCTGAGCAATATTTTAAATGAGAGTAATGAGTAGTATATCTGGAGTAGCTGACCTACCCCTACACGAGGGACATGTGCCTTCGTGGCTTGCTAGGCTGATGCTTAAATTATCTAAAGCTATACTAGAAGTTATGCTGATAGAGTTTAGTAGTGAGGAAATCTTAAGAAGATTTTCAAACCCTCTCTGGTTTCAGGCATTCAATAACGTCATAGGTATGGACTGGGATAGTAGCGGCTCAACAACAGTGACAACAGCTATGATTAAGACAGCTCTTGATGAGATAGGTAGTGATATTAGGGTTGCTGGAGGTAAGGGACACACTTCCAGGAAGACTCCTGAAGAGATAATTAAATATGGTGATGAGATAGGAATGAGTAGTACTTCCTCGAGTGAGTTAGTCAGGGTGTCTAGACTTGCAGCCAAGACAGATTCAGTTCTTCTTCAAGACGGCTTCACCCTATACCATCATACAGTAATTTTCGATAAGAAAGGTAGCTGGGTAGTGATACAGCAGGGAATGAATACAGATCTGAGAATTGCTAGGAGGTATCACCTAGCTTGGTTCATGTCTAGAGACCCCACACTAGAGTCTCACTCAGGAGTAGCTTCAGACATTACTACTACACCACTAAACTTGACAACAAATGACTCAATAAAGTCTAGGAAAATCTTGGTAGACTTAGCTAGCGAGAATCCTGGAAAAGTAGTGAGTGAGCTAAAGATAGTTAACGCGTACCTCAAAGGACTTAAGACACTCACAGGTCTTAAACCTCCTAGACCAGTACTGACTAACATACCCTATTATAAGCCAGTAAATATAGACTCAAAAATCCTGGAAAAACTAAGTAGAGCGTATGAGCTAAGACCTAAGAATCTGCAGGATTTACTGCTGGTTAAGGGTCTAGGCGCTGAAGTAGTTAGAGCTCTATCACTCATCTCTGAACTGATCTATAGGGAACCACCACCATTAAGAGACGTAGTGACACACAGTTTCTCACCTTTCAAATACGCTTACGCCATAGGAGGGAAAGACGGCGTACCATACCCAGTAAAGAAAGAGGTAGCTGAGGCGGTTATCAGGGAACTGAGCAGGTTAGTGAGTGAAGCGAAACTTGAGGGGGGAGAGAAGCTAGCAGCGTTAAGAGCTCTCAAGAAATTAGCTCCTGAAGACGTCGGTGGTACTTAATTTAGTGTTTCGTTGTTCTGGTTCTTCAAGCTTCGTACGTAAAGTTTTTAAGTGGGGTAGAGGAATGCTTAAGGTGACTTAATTTGAGGAAACTTACCCTGATCATCATAATAGTTTTAATAGCTATAGTCACGTCAACACTGCTCTACATCTACGTAGTAAGCACAAGACCTAAAGAACCCTTAGGCTGGTTATTCACTATAGACGTTAATGGAGAGAAATTTAAGGTGCTGGTGAAGGACCCTCTCGTTGCTGAGGAATTGAGGAAGATATTGCGAGGTGAGAGGTCTGGGATAGTTAATGGTGAGCTAAGGAGAGGCGACGGAGGTTTTAATAAGCCATGGAGTTGGCACTTGGACCCTGACACTGTGGAGGTAGCTGACGCGACGATAGAGTTATGTGATGGCATGCCGTCTTTCGTAGAGAGCGAACTAGATTACTGGCTTAATGTAGTTAAGCGTTACTGCCCTTGGAATACTAAGGTAGTTGCTGAAGAGCTCTGGTATGGTGGTTCTTGAGACATGGGTTAATAATAAGTTTTTATACGTCTTCCTATATGACTAATGTATTAGGGTGTTGTGATCGGTGTTAGGCGAATTAATGAGGTGTGCTTCAGGCACGTTTAAGGGTCTACCGTATAGAGTTACTCACAGGATGCCTGGAGTTATCGGTAGTTATGGTAATCCTAGGACTATTCAGTTAGGTATTTCTGTAGATAACAGATTAGATGTGTCTTTTCTCTCTATCTTACTTAGGGGTGAGGACTTAAAACCTAAGTCCCTCCCTTGGAAGGTCTCAGTCAACTCCGTAAACATTACTAGGGAGTATAAACCTCAGATATTAGTAAGTTTAGAAGGAGTGACGTACGCACTCCAAGTATTTGATGTATCGCAAATCATTAAAGAACCCGGGAAATACTTACTTAAGCTCTCTGCAGAAACTTCCAAAGCAGTAGAGATACTCTCTGTCAGCTTAGTTGGTGTTGAGCAAGTCCAAGACACTGAGATAGCGATGGATTACTACTCAGGCGTTTTAGTCCTCAAGAAGAATGAGAAGTATGTCTTTACACACCCTCGTGAAGGTCTTGAGTTAGGGGTCGATATTGTAGCTGAAGTCCCTTCGAAGACCTCGGAAGTCGCTGTAGTATGTGGCGAGGAGGTGGTGATCAGTCAGCTGATTGGGGTTTCCGAAATATCTTTAAAGAAACTTCAAGCGTCTCAGGAACACTCGTGTTCCGTAGAGTTGAGGAGGAGTGACGTCCCTAAACCGTTAGTTTTGAGTGATTTACTCGTCTATAGACCCCTCACACCAACTCCTCAAGTCTTTCTTGAAGCTTCCTTAATCAGCAACAAAGAAATTCTTGTTTTAGTGAGAAATGAGGGGGTTTCAAGACTAAGCAAGGCTCTAGTGGTGGTCTTAAGTGAGGGTAGGGTGTTGTCCAGGAATGAGTTAAGAGATTTAAAGTCCGGAGACGCTGTAGAAGTGAGGCTAGCTTCTCCTGAGGTCTTAGTTGGTAGGGAGATTTATGTTAGGTTGATATACTCTGATATTTGGGGGCAGAATATTAAGACTATTAAGCTCAAGACCTAACTTAAGCAAGAGAATATCACGTGAAGAACAGCCTGTATAGGAGGTCTGCAGCAAAAGCTGTTGTCCCTGTAAATATAGCTAGCTTGAGTACTCCTCTTAGTTTAGACGCAAGCAATTCCGGATTACTGACTCTCCCGAGTTTAATTGTATTGATTGCTGAGTAAATTAATAGAGCATCAGTGATTAGAGCTAGTATTAGATATAGGTAGCCATACCCAATTAAGAAGGGAATTAGTGAAATACCTACTATGAATAACTGGAGTGTGAAAGCAATAATAGAGGATTTAGGGACTCCTATGATGCGGGGTAGAGACCTCACGTTCCTCACCTCATCAGCTCTCATATCCTCGATAGTCTTGATTACTTCCCTAGCTAGAAGCAGTGTGAAGGCGTAGGTCGCAGGTATTAGTGAGAACCTGGTAAGACTTAAGTCATTAAGGATTTCTGAAGGGGTGAGTGCCCCTAAGACTATGGTGAACGCGCCCTCAAGAGACACAACTACATTACCTACGAAGCCTAACTCTTTTATTTTATAGGAGTACAGAATGACTAGTAAGGTGTTAATTAATACGAATGCAGCAGTGTATGGTCCTACACTCAGAGATGGTGTGACGCCAATAATTATTAAGGCTAGTGTTAGATAGAGAGCTTCTCTAGGTGATACTCTACCGGAGGGTATTGGTCTATAAGGTTTGTTCACCTTATCTACTTCTATGTCGAAGTAGTCGTTGATCACGTAGCCAGCACTCGACACCAGACCTACCGCGAGTAACGGGATTATTAATGAGGTATTCGTGAGTATGTTAACCTCAACTCTAACGGTCAGCCAGCCTATGAGTGTAGTTAGTAGTGCAGTAACTACGTTATGTACTCTTAAGAGTTCCAAGTATGCCTTAAGCTTAGTTTTAGAGTTCATCAATTCTTATCCCTGCCTCCTTAAGAGCGTTAAGGAACGACTTAGATATGCTGTAGCATCCCTGACCCCTAATCAATAACCCTAACTCAACAAGTTTTGTTATTGTTTTGCCAGGCTCCCTCACCTTATGTAGCGCTTGCAGTTCTTTCAGAGCTAGTAATTCGCCTACGGACTTGTTGATACAGAAGTATTTGAGTGTTTTGCGTTGGTCTTCGTTGAGAGATTTAATAAGCTTCCTTACATCACTCCACTCACTCATGCATGATCACTTCAGTAGTAGTAGGTGTTTACGTAGTAATGCTCTACCAAATCTTCAGGATTCTCCCTGCTAGGGCAGACTTTTAGGAGGGGGCATCCCTCACCACTAACGCAAATAGGCTTCTCCCTAGTACACACTCTCCTACCAAAATACCATAGGTAGTCGTCCAGGATGAATGGATCTAAGTAAGTCACTCTCGAGAGTATCTTATAGGCTGATCTTACTGCTAGCCTTAATATTAGGTCTTCAGATCTGGTGAATGCTTCTCTTCTCTTAATCTTCTTGAGTAGGTCTTCCTCAGGTGTAACTATGCCTAGTCTGAGAGCAATTCTGGTTAAGTGGTTATCTACCGGGACTTCCTTATTCCACTCATCAACTATGTTCACTAATCCTCGCCTCTCTATAAACTTAACGAATAGATATGTCTTTTTCTCTACAGGATCTGAGTAGGCCTTGAATCTCTTCATTAGGTATGTAAGTCCTTGAGGACGACTCTTTAAGTAGCTGCCAGACCTACTAATAAGCTCGGTAACAGATCCTTTAAACCACTTAATCAGTCCCCTACCTAAATCTCTTAAGAGTTCTGCACGTACCTCAGGATCCCAGACAGACACGTCATTAATTCCTTTAATACTTAACCATTTTCTTACTTCATCATCACTAACCTCGGCCATCTTCTCCGGTGAGAAGAAGCTAGGGTCCTCAGTGAATTTCTTTGATCCTAGCTTATAAAGTAGGTCAGCACCGTGATAGAGTTTCGAGTCCACGTAGGCTTCATACGGCTTGTTCCTGCTGGTTCTGTGATCTATAGCTACCATGAATACGAAGTATCTTAGCACGTCTTCGTTTTTTGCATTCTTGGGTGGGTAGTACTCAGGATTTGTGAAGTCGTCTCTCGGCGTCGAATTTACTGCTTCTCTTAAGTATGGAGCTACCGAGCTTATTAAGCGTTCACTCAGACTCACTCTCTTGAATAAGTAGTTTATTACGTCCGTACTCAAAGATTCTCACCCTTATAGAACCCCTCATACGCTTTCTCAACAGCTTTATTAAGTTTGAAGAAAATCAGTTGAACTACTCTAGAACCAACACCTAACTTAATGCCGTGAGGGTTTATTACGTGCATTAAGGCCTCACCACGACCTACATAACCAGGATCCCACACAGTGCAAGAAACCAGAACACCAGACCTGAGTAGTGATGAGCGAGGGAAACACAAGGCTAGTACGTCTCGAGGTAACTCAACCACTTCAGCAAACTTTATCTTGTAGACTCCTTGGTCTAGACCCCAGTACCCGTTCTCAGGCAACACTTCCTCAACCTCAGGCAATTTTCTCTCATCAAAACCTAAAATCCCTACACCCCTAAACCTAAACACCTGAGACACTCTCAAGTCAATGCCTGCAGGCTGTAATTGTGTGTCAACATCTAGCAAATCTCTTACGTACTTAAGAATCTCATAACCTGTTATCAGCGTCTCAACCACCAACAAACCTTTAGTGCCAGGTTTTTATATACTCACATGACTTGATAATACGTAAAATAAAATTATTAAAAAATCTCATTATAAAAACTCAATGAGTATTTGGGACTCTAATGTAATATTTATATTAAGACATTATGGGGAGGATTATAGGGGGTAAAAATTTATAAAACACTCGATAATTTATTGTATGGAGGTGTGAGGAGTGGGGCTTGAGTTAATGACGCATGCTGGTGGAAAAAATATTGAAGCAAGGGTTTACGGGAAGCATGTTTACGGTAATCTCTATGAGTGTGAATCAGAACTTCTCTCAGACCAGGAATTTCTTAAGAAAATCGTTATTGAGGCTGCTCACGTAGGTAATATGACGCTCCTAGACGTCAGAACATGGTATATGGGTCCTGGAGTTAGTGTAGTAGCTATAATACTAGAATCACACATATCTATCCATACATGGCCTGAATACTCCTTCGCTACAGTAGATGTTTACTCTTGCGGCAAACACACGGACCCCCTTAAAGCGTTTGAGCATATTGTAAAATCTCTGAAATCAAGAAGATATGAGTTTAACGTAATCGATAGATCACTAACTTAATAACGCATCACACTAGATTAACGCCCCACATCTTCTAAGTAAGAAGATCGCGTAACAGTAAACACCGTTACAGCATCAGTGGATTATGATAAGTTAGTGAATTAAAGTACTTAGTGGTGAGTGGTGTGAGTTTAGGGAAGATAATAGTTACTGGTGCTGGTCTCGGAGGTTTACTAACTTCCTATATTCTACTTAAGAAAGGTTTTAAGGTAGAGCTACTTGAGGAACACAAATCAATTGGTTTGCCAAGACACTGTAGCGGTCTCGTCAGCGACTATGTTGCGGGTTTTTTCGGCGGGCTCGTTAGAGAACACGTCATGAATAGATTTACAGAATACTCTGTTAAGATGATTGAGGATAGTAGGTTTCGCGAGGCTTTAACACTCAGTTTCAGAAAGCCGGTATACTTAGTTGATAGAGTAGGTTTTGAGAAGGACTTATGCGAGATACTCACTAGCTTGGGAGGCGAGGTAAGCACGAAAACAGTAGTTACTGATGTAAACATAAGAGAAAATTCTCTAACAACTAGTAGAGGGTCGCGTTATTATGACTTAGTAGTTATTAGTGAAGGAGCTACTAGGAGACTCGTTAGATCACTTAACTTATGTAGTGTGAGTAGGTACCTGATAGGACCTCAAGCTCTCTTCTTCGTTAATAAGAGTCCTGAAACTGTTGAGGTTGTTGTTGACCCTCTTCTTGGTTCAGAGGGGTTTGGGTGGGTTATCCCGGTAGACGAGAAACAGGTAATCATAGGCCTGACAACAACTTCTAAGAAATCTGGCTTACTACTTAAGTATTTAGCTAAGAAGGTTTTCAGCTCGCTATTAAGTTATAGGGTTAAGGAGTTCTTTGGAGGCTTAATACCTATAGATAGACCTTGCGAGAAGATTATTGGAAAGAATTACTTAATAGTAGGTGATGCAGCATCAATTACTAAGCCTGTGAGTAGGGGAGGCATCTATTCCTTAATTGAGGAGGTAGCAGCTCTAAGAGATTCCTTAAGCGGTGACTCACTAAATCAAAACTTATTAATGAGTAGATATAGGAAGTTGCTGAATACTCTAAGAATTCAGTACTTCATCTACGAAGCTATCTTAAGTGTTGGAGGTTACTATAAATTAGTTAGGTCTGCTACTAAGTCCGGGCTGAGAGAAGTTAAGATACTTGATTACGATAAGCTAGTACCTGATCCAGAAACTTTAGCTTTATTAGCTTCACCAGTAATAGGTATTGGTAGGTGAGTGTGCTGAGTAATAAGGATGTTATCGTTACGACGTTAGAGTTTGTTCCGGGTTATAAGATCAAGAAGGTTCTCGGGATAGTTAGTGGGAGTACTGTTAGAGCGAGGAATATAGGGAGAGACATAATTGCTTCGCTCAGGAACTTAGCTGGTGGTGAGATAGTAGAGTATACGGAGCTCCTAGCAAGCTCGAGGGATGAAGCTCTTTCTAGAATGATAGAGAAAGCTAAGGCTCTAGGAGCTAACGCAGTCTTAGGAGTCAGATTCTCTACGTCCGCAATAATGAGTGGCGCTGCAGAGATAGTTGCTTACGGAACTGCTGTGGTAGTAGAACCTGAGTAAAGTCTCGTGATTAAAAGAGGGTTTAGATGGTTATTTCAGTATCTAGTAATTACTTAGACGTATCAGTAGGTATGCTTGTTTTCAGCAGGCCTGAACTAAGACTCAGCGAGAAAGCTAAGTTCTTGAAGGAGAGTAACTCCTTCAGGGTTTATGAGATTGGTGTTGACGGTATTCAAGCAAGACCCCTAAGCGTAGTAGGTGAAGATATTGTTTGTGAGGAATCTAGGATTCTCAGATACGTTATGTGTAAGGAAGACGTGCCCACGCCTGACGCCGTAAAAATAGTTTCAAGAGTCTTAAGTGTTAGAGTTTCTTACGCGGGAATTAAGGATGCTGAAGGCCTCACATGTCAGTTCATCACGTTTAAGTGTCTTCCTGGAAGAAGGTTCAGTAAGTTTTATGAGTTTCTTAACGGCAAAATAACTCTGTTTTTTCAAGACTTTGTTGACTTCATGTTGAGAAGAAGTCACCTAGAAGGTAATTATTTTGAGGTTCTGCTGGAGGACTTAAGTAAGAATGATCTAGAGATACTGCAGGAATTAAGGAAGTTATATGATAGGATTACTTTCCTGAACTACTACGGCTATCAAAGATTCGGTGTCAGGAGACCTATAACGCATTTGATTGGTAAAGCACTTCTCGAGGATAATATCGAGAAAGCACTAGACTTGATAGTAGGTAATCCGTACCCTACCGAATCTCGAAGAGTTATTGAGGCTAGAAAGTCTTACGAGGAGGGGAATCTAAAAGAAGCTTTGAGAATTTTTCCAAGAAGTTTTAGTGTTGAGAGGTCTTTGATTAGAGGGTTGTTGAGAGGCATGAATACTCGAGAAGTCTTGGACTCTATTGATGAGTGGCTTATGAGGATGTATGTTGAGGCTTACCAATCATACTTATTTAACTTAGCCTTAAGTAAGCTCGCTATTCAGTCAGGAGATGCTGACGTGCTAATGCGTAGGTGTGATGTCATCCCACTACCTAGACCTAACCTCAGCCTAGTTGATGAGTGTACGCGCGAATCTGTTAAAGTAGTGGAAGAAGAACTTAAATTAATTGATGTTAGGAGCAAGTACACTAAGTACTTGAGTAAGTCTAGTCGTGAAGTAGTCTTCACGCTGCAGAACTTCACATATGAAGAAGTTAGTAATGGGGTGCTGCTTAAGTTCTTCCTAAAACCCTCGACTTACGCTACAGTCTTCCTGCGTGAGCTACTTGGACCCCCAGCACAACTTTAGTGCCATACTACTAGCGAGATTAAGCTTCTAAATTTCCGCGCATCAGTACTTAATAAACCAATGAGTTACTATTAGTGAGAGGAGGTTTAGTGAGATGTTGCTTAAGCCTGCTGATCTCAGGAACAGAATAGTGAGCCACTTAAAGAACTACGGCTTCAGTATTTTTACTTCTGCTGAGTATCAACTCGTTAGCAGATTACTTACTTCCACGAGTATTCACAGAGACTTAACTATTAAGAGAATCCATAACTCTCAATACTACTTACTAGAGATTGATAAAAGAACCTTCATTACTGAGTGCAGAAACCTAGCCAAGAAGAACGAAGCAACTAACATGAACGTCTTAGTAAGTTGCGTTGAGAACAGAAGCTCTGAAGCATTAAATAGAATAATAGAGAAGTTAACTCAAGCTACTGATACTTCTTTCTCATAGTGAGTAAGGAATCTCTTTTGTTTTCTTGATAAGTGAAATAGTAAAACTTAAATCACGCGTGAAGAGTGTGGAA
>CALIBI010000013.1 GCA_938045815.1 uncultured Sulfolobales archaeon
GATCCTGAAACCAATACCTCCATAATCATGACTTGCTCCCCGTGAGGAGAATTCTTAAAACACTACCTAATTCCTTACGGGGTTTGTGATGCTTCGTAAGTACTCAAACATCCTTAAGAAGATCAGGTTAGGTCTCCCGAAACCTGATTCAGAGAGGTATTGTTTGAGTAGTGCTGATGTTCCTGCAGGGAAGATTATTACTGAGTATCAGGTTGGTGCTTACGTTATTAGGTTGATTAACACTGATTCAAGACTCCTATATCATGCTAGCTTGGAGGGGGTTTCGAGGAGTCTCTACTCTTTAGTTGAGTCTAGACTTGAGGACTTAATCCTGCTAGTGAAGAAAGGGAATAACTTAAGCGATGTTTTTTCTTTAGTGCTTGGTGTGCCGCGTGAGGACGTTCCTGCAGCTGCTTACGTCTTCAAAATACTAACAAGCTATAAGAAACTGCAGGTACTGCTAGATGACCCGTACGTAATCGATATTAGTGTTGAGGGTCCCGGTCCTGCGTGGGTTAGGCATAAGCTAGTTGAGGATCTTGATCCTCAAGCAGACTTCATACAAACAAACATCTCCTTGACGTCTCTTGAGGAGGTTGTTGAGTTGCAGCAAACAATAGCTTCCAGATGCTCTACGTACGTCTCCACAAGCAACCCAATAGTAGATACTCAAATGCCCTCAAGAGATGGTGGTCACAGAGTCCACCTAGTATCACACATAATATCAGTCAGGAGACCTGAGATAATCATTAGGAAGAGAACCTCCCTACCTCCCCACATGGATGTCTTAGTTGAGCAGGGGGTCCTGCCTAAAGCTATTGCGGAACTCTTCAGATTCTTAATCCTCTCGAGAGGTTCGCTAGTAGTTGCGGGTCCTCCGGGATCCGGCAAAACAACACTGATTAAGTCTCTACTATACTCGTACGTTCCTACAGACTGGAAAGTCGTGATAATCGAGGATACGGGTGAGATAGACCCTCCCCCCGGCAGCAGCTGGAGTAGGTATGTAACGTTTGAGTTAGGTTCTGTGAGGGTAGATTTATTCAACCTAGCTAAAGCCGCTCTAAGATCCTCTACAACCAAACTCCTCGTTGTTGGCGAGACTAGAGGTTCTGAAGCTCAAGTCCTTACTCAGTCTCTACTAGCTGGCTTAGGAGGAATAACCTCGTTCCACGGCGGTAGTCCGGAGGAAGTCGTAACTAGGTTGAGGAGCTACCCAATAAACCTAAGCAACTCACAAGTAGGTATGTTTAACTTCGTGGCAGTCATGAGTTTTTCAGATAAGCCTAGGAGAGTCTTGAGAGAATTAGCTGAGCTGATCTACGAATCATCAAGAGATGATGTAATCATCAACAGAGTGTGGGAGAGGATTGAGGACGGTCTTGAAATCACTCCTCAAGAACTCCTCCGGAGAATCAGGAGACTTAACGAACTAAGGAGTAAGTCTGACCTGAGACTAGGTTTTGAGGGACTCGAGAATGCTGGGGAAGATTCTTGAGAAGTACCGGAAGATAGTGGTTCTGATCGACCCGAGGATTGAGAGGTACGTTAAGACTGAGAAGGAACTCAAATCAACACTACTAGCTCCTGCTTCCTTAATCCCTGTAGTGCTTCATCAGATTGGCTTACTGGAAGCAGATCCAGTACTAATCACTTCTTTGAGTGCCTTAACGTTTGTGTTGTTAATCTTTAAGGTGCTTGAAGCACTCACTTCAGCAAGTATCCTCGCTAAGGAACTCGATAACGAGTTGCCGTACGCTGTAGTTGCTGCAGCTGCCGCAAGTAAGACAGGGCTTGAATTCATTGAGTTCCTGAAGTTCGCGAGCACGTCAAGAATCCTCAAGTTCTTCAGATTTCTTGGGGAGAGGTTTGTTAGGCTCGCTGATATTATGGGCGTCACCGGGGCTCTCACAACACTCTCAAGAATAACACCAAGCAAGACCAAGTACTTCTTGATTGAGTACTCGATGGCTCTCGATTCCGGCACAGCACTAAGTCAACTCAGAGATAGAGCAACTGACTTCATGAAAACCATATCTTCTCACATCACTAGATCTATTTCCTTCAGAATTAACGCCGGGATAATCGTCTGCGTCGGGTTGACGGTAGGACCCTTAATAGCGCTCAGCATGACGTTCCTAGCTGGGGAGGAACTAATCAGTCTCGTAGTGCCTGCCTTAGTTCTGGCGGGCTTCCTGATAACGTCACTATTTCCTGACTACCCGATAGGTCTTCAGGTAGTAGTTGATGAGCGGCTCACCAAGGTTTTCAGAGTTTCTTACGTTGCCGGGACTGCCGCACTCATCTTCCCACTGTATCACCTAGCCAGTGGTGACGTAGCGGGTTTCGCTTGGTGTGTTAGGCAGGCTTCAGTAATTTCTTTAATTCTTGGGCTGCCTCCCGCGGTTCTTCAGCTGAGAGCAGTGCTTGACACGCTGGCTAGTAGAGTGGTTGGTAGAGCTTCTAATCACGTGAGGGTTTTCAGGTCTTTCCACCTCTACGATGATGAGGAACTAGAGAAAGTTCTCAGAAAACCTGTGAGGTCTTGGTTAATACTTTACTTGAGTGAAGCGATAGCTTTCCTTAAGCAGCTCGGGGATTGCGATCCTGAAGTATTCGAGGTCTTCGTTAATTTTGTTTATGAGGTTAGGAGGACTTTGAAGCAGTATGTTGGTGCGATCATGATAATGTCTTCAGTAGTTGTTTTGGCTCCATTCCTTATTGCTTCAGCAGTGTCTTTAGGTTACGAACTAGCTTCACTAACGAATACTCTGCTCACGTCTTACGTTTCCGTGCTTGCTTTAGGGTATAGTGCTTCGAAGATTGTGTTGGGTAGGAACGTATCGACTGCTTACTCAGGACTCGCTACGCTAATTTTTGTAGTCTTGCTTCCTGTGTTGAGTAGTTAATCGAGTTAAGTGTTTTTATATCCAAAGACGTATCATGAGATTCTTAATCAGCCCTAAGTAGGTTTTCAGGGTTTCTGCGTGGGGATTTTCTCTTGTTTAGTGTTTTTATTTTCGTTTTACGACATACTTATGACGTAAAATGCCTGAGCAAGACCCTGGCTTCTGGCTCAAAGATCACGAGTTAGTGAGTTTAGGTAATGTTGAGGGTATTGAGAAACTCTTCCTCAGGATCGGAATCTACGGAGCTGTAAGCCTACTCAGATTCGTGGTTGGTGAGTGTGATTTGTGTTCTCTCGGCAGGTCTGAAGAATCAGCTCTCTCAGTTCTCCTAGTCAGAGGTTATAGGACTCTTGATTTAGTCAGGGAGGTATTCCACGATAGAATCTCGTTAGGTAGATTCCATAACGCATTCAGACAGTACGTTAAGTGTGCTGACACTCTCTCAGGACTAACTACGTACGTTCTATGCCCGTTCTGCTTCTCCGAAAAAATTGTTGGGTGGGGTTCCGCTAAAAACAAGAAACTCTTCAGGTGTTCTTCTTGCGGGAGGTACTTCACGAGGGTTCCTACTTGGGGGCCTTCTATGCAGTCTTTCTACATACCTGAAGTAGTTAGGACTTACATGAACTACTATTCTGGGGGCGGCAGGTTTAGTAAGGTGGAGAGGGTGAGCAGGCTTGTTGCTAGGAGGAAAGCCGTAATTTATGCTGAGAAAGCAGCAACACTATTCAGGCTGGAAGCTTCCAGAGATTTTGTGGAGATTTCCTCACTAGACTTCAGTACTGAGAGACTCACTCTAAACATGAATATAAGTGTTCCCCCAAGAGACGCCATAACTTCCGTAGCTCTCTACGAATACAGACACCACTTCAAGCCTGAGGAAGCAGTCCTCATAGGTAGGAGCGCGTTACTAGACGTAAGTCTCAACACATCAAGAAGTAGAGTGAATAGCAGCTCAAGATTTGCGGGGGAATTAAGAGTTTTCGTTAGTGGGTTGCGTAAATTACGTGAGGAAAAAAGAAGTATTCTAGTCTTAACATTCAGGATTAGGAGACCACTAATAACTACTGCCTCACTAGCTCCCCAGAATACCTCCTAAGATAGCCCAGAGGAAAGCTAGTATGACAGCACCAACGATAGCGCTACCCAAGTACTTCTTACCGTTCTCGTAGTCCCCAGTAGCTATTTTGAAGCCTCCGAAGAGTCCTGCCCCGACCACAGCAACCCAAGCTATCCAGTAAAGCCATGAAAGCATCGTAGTGACTGCATCCCCTACGCCTGGTGGCGGGGCCGGTGTTATGGTGACAGGTATTGTTTGCAGGGAAACCACGTTAAGTGCTTGACTCACGTTACTTATCACCAACATAACTAGTAAGTTCTTTTTAACGACCTACTCAAGACTATTCCCGCGTTTTAAGGAGTTACTTCCTTCAGTATGGGGTTTGGCGTGCTTATCGAGTTAGTGCCGAAGATCGGTATTCGGAAGCTTGATTTAGGTGTTTTCGGGCATTCCTACACCTACTGCTTGGTTAGTGACGGGACTAAAATTACTGTTTTTCTTGAGACTCAAGCCTACCCAGCAACACTGAGAGGTTATTTCGGTGTTCGCGAGAAGAGTTACGAAGACTTCCTCAAGATTTTTAACGAGGTTGTGTGGGTTGCTGAGTTCAGGCTTAAGCGAAGTAGTGAGTTATGGTTCTCAGATCTGGTTATTTCGGATTTACCGGGGCTAGTCAATACTCTCAGTTTTTCTGGTGGTGTCTGTGTTTCTGTTAGTAGGAGTCCTGAGTTGAGATCCGTACTCTTCAGGAAGCTAGCTACCTTATCTAAGAAAGCCTTGAGTCGGGAGAGCGTGTTTCTGAGGCTGCAGCTCTCTGAGATGCAGAAGAAAATACCTAAGCTGCTCTTAGGTAAGGTTCTCGCACTCGCTAACAGTAAGGAAAGCCTGAAAAACTTATGCGGTCTAGTGAGAACTTCATCAACTCTTGAGCTCAGATGGGTTACTCGCAAGACTGCGGACCCCGAAGAATTAATGCGTTTATTGAGTCCTCCGCGTATGTGTTTCTGGGATAAGATCTTAGGTCTTAGGGATAAGATCTTGCTTAACGAGGAACTAATTAGCGAGATTATTAGGTTGCCTAACCCAACACTACATAAGGTTGGTTTTAGTAGGGAGTCTTTACTCCCTAATCTCTTGCTTGATCGTGGGGGTTCCAATACTTTCAGGATTGGTGTTCTGGAAGACGGGTCTGAGTTTAGGCTCAGTATTGATGACCTCTACAGGCATGTCTACGTGGTTGGTCAGACAGGCTCCGGTAAAACTACTTTGCTGAAGCTACTTACTCATAAGTTGGCTGAGTTGAGGAGTGTCTCTCTAGTAGTTATTGATCCTCACGGCGATATGGCTATGGAGTTAGCTGAGGAAATTCCTGAAAGTATTTACTTACATCCTATTAAGTCTCCGTTTGCTATTAACCCGCTAGACCTACCTAGAGCTGAGGATAGGGATCACGCTGTAACTATAGCTATCGATGTCTTACTCAGTGTTTTTAGGGAGGTTCTCAAGCTCATGGAGACTGCTGTTAACGTTAAGTACTTGCTTCAAGTAATACTTAGAACACTCTACTCTAAGTCAGACTCACCAACCATGGCTAATCTGCACGACGTTATTCTGGCTCTCTACAAGGGTGAGCTAGATCTAGATGTTAGTGATCCTGAGTGGGGCAGGCAGTTATCAGCTCTTAAGAGGATGCATGACCAGACATTCATAAGTGCTTTGAGCAGGTTGGAACCCTACGCTAGAGACAAGCTACTCCTGAAACTCACGTCAAAAACGACTATCAGGTTTGATGAGGTTATGAGTCCCGGGAGCTTAACTCTATTCGCTGTACCTAAGTCTGACTTGGGTGAGGGCTTAGCTAGGTTAGCCGCCTCAACAATACTCATGAAGTTGTGGTTTGAGGCTCTGACGCGAGCAAGACTCGGAATTAAGAGAACACATGTTTTTCTCGTCATAGATGAGTTTCAGTTCGTGTCTGACTTACCCATAATAGACACAATACTTAGTGAGGCACGTAAGTATGGACTCCACCTAATCATAGCACACCAACACACTAGTCAGTTATCTCGCAACCTACTCCAGTCAGTACTAACGAATTGTGCTGTGAAGTTTGTCTTCATGGTTGGAGGACCTGACGTGAAGAAGCTTTCCTTAATAGACGCGGGATTCGCGGATTCTCTCTCGAAGGTACTGACTAGCTTGACTGTAGGTAGGGCGGTCGTGAAGATGACTGCTAAGCCCGGTGAGCAGCAACCACCACCAACCGTCGTGTTGATTGATTCCTTAGGACACGTTCCTAGGAGGAAAAACATATACACGAAGACTTATGATCCGGGAGAACCTAGTAAGACAGACCTGAGGAGCTTGCTCAACCCAGTACTTAAGTATGTTGAGGTTCCGAAGCCGCTGAGTCTTCATGCCTTACACGAGACGTATAGGGCTGGGGAAATCTCAGTAGTTGATTTAGCTACGAGACTTGGAGCAGCAAGAAAAGATGTTGAGGACGTGATTAGCGAGCTCGCTGCTCAGGGCTTCGTTAGTGTTGAGAGGAGAGGTAATAAGAGGGTTGTGAGGTACGTTAAGGGTCTTTTTGATGGGTTGAGGTCAGTAGCTCCTAGTAGTGAGGGGTTTAGGCTGGCTAGGAAGGTAATGCTGATGTACTTATCAAGAGGTTACTACGTAACCCCGACGAAGAATGAGCCGGGTCTTGAGAAGCCTGACTTGGTAGCGATACCTATCGATAAGAGTTCTTGGAGACCACTCTACGCGGAGGCAGTAGCTATCGAGATTGAGTCATGTAACGAACTAGAAACTCACAAAGAACAAGTCGTGAGGAACTGGATTAAATCAAGTGTTAAAGACTTTAAAGAAATCCACAGCTGGACTTGGGGGGAGTGTTATGAGAAGCTACAAACACTCTACTACCAACAACCAACCAGCACGAGAAAGAAGGTAAGAATCTTCAGAATCGAGATTATGAAAAATCAAAAACAGTAAGCTCTACTTAATTATTGTTTAAGTCCCTCCCTTCTAGAGGGATTAGCTTAGGTCGCGGTATGCGGGTCCTCAAAACCTGGCCTGCTAGCGTGTCGGTAGTGGGGAGGGCTTGTGTAGGTCTTAGACTCGCTTGCGTTCCGACGTTTTGGTATCCTAGTTTTTGTGTGAGTTTAAGACCTGCGAACCACGCAATACTAGTTAGTGAGCGACCGATACTAGCGGAGGCTCCGGCACCAAGCACTCCTAACACGTTAGGTATTATACCTACCAGGATAGGGAATACTAGAGAGAACGTTATTTCTCTGACTGGAGTCATTACGTAGATTATTCTTATGAATACTGCTGCTATAGGTCCCGCTAAAACGAGTCCTGCGAGTAGTGTTAGGAGGTTTGCTGCAGCTTTCCTTAAAGCTGGGTGCATCCAGGAGGCGGCGATGAGGGGGGATGCTGTTATTAGGGTGAGTATTAGCCAGTACCTAACGTAAACAACTGCTGACGTCACTATCAGAACCACTATTATGAAGGCTCCAACCATAGCTAGTGTTGGTACGAAGTACCCGAGAATCACACCGATTAGGGGGTACGTGAACACTAACGCTAACACAGGACCTAAGTCAAGTCCTGAAACAATCGTGAGTGATACGTAGTTCAGGACGTGTATTGAGGCATTATATATGTGTGGTGCGAGGAAAGAAAGCGTGATCATCACTATGGCTTCCTTAAAAGACTCTATTAATTCCCTCCCCGAATCACCCCACACAAACCCCCAAGCAATCCTCAACGCTAGGAAGAAACCTAAGAGACCTACAGAAACCTCGAGAATCCAGTGGTAGAGCTGGTATAACTCACTGCTTGGGTTGGTGGGGAAGACAGGAGCTGATGTTAGCTTGCTTAAGTCTAGGCCTGGAACCACCATCTTCACTGCCGAGACTAGTCCGCAGAGGAAATCGAAAGGCCACGGAATACCGCACGTGGCTTCCAAGTTTACTACAGAAATCGAGACTACGTTATAGCCTTCAAGCCCGTTAGGATCTATTGCCTTAACTGTGAGTGGGAATGTGGTTGTGGTGTTGCTTATGACGTATGTGTGATTATAGGAGTAGATCGTGTCAGGAGATATCGTGTGTTGCTCTACGGCTCCGTCACCCCAATCAATAATTATCGTTACTGAGTCTCCAGTAGCTCCTGAAACACTCACTCCAAGAGTTAGTGTTTCACCGGATTGTACGTAGGTTGATGAAGGATATAGACTAATAGTTAATGACCCCGTAGGACCTAACTCAATACCGCCGGCAACTGAAGCTGTGAAGAATCCTAAACCAACTATTAAGAGAGCACCTACTAAGTGTTTTGATCCCTCCTCAAACATCCCTAAAGATAAGTACGCAGCAGATAAAACTAAAGCAACACCACTCAGTACGTACAGAACCCACGAGTAAGGTATTGGTGGGGGCACAGGATATAAAGCACTGACTAAACCCCAACCAAAAACTAAGACTAACAAACCAAGCAAACCACCACTAGCTAGCATTTTACCTTTCTTAAAATCACCTAAAACGAAAGAAGCTACACCCAGTAAGAAACTACCTAAACACAACACACAAGAAATCCATAACCCCCAAGAAAGCAAATCCCAGACACTCACTAAACATCCCTAATAAAGTGAGTCTTACTTTTAAGCACAGATCTTCAGTTATTGATTACGTTTCCCTGGTTTAATCATCGGAGGTCTTGTAAGGAAGTAGTTTTAATGCTTAAACGGTTTTCCGAATATATTCTTGGGTGGTATAGTGAGTGAGGTTAGGTTAGGACTGAACATAATTCAAGGTGTTGGTACTTCTACCTCTATGATAATGAAGGTTAAGAACGTTTACGTAGCTACTAAGACTAAATATCAGGAAGCCCAAATAGTAGATTTAGAAGAATTTGGCAGAGCATTGATTCTAGATGGGTTCGTGCAGTCTACGGAGGCTGACGAGTTTCTTTATCATGAGTCTTTAGTTCAGCCGGCAATGAGTACTCACCCAAACCCAGCCAGAGTTCTAGTGATTGGTGGTGGTGAGGGAGCTACTTTAAGGGAGGTCCTAAAACACAATACTGTTGTTGAGGCAGTTATGGTTGATATAGATGGTGAGTTAGTAGAGTTAGCTAAGAAGTACTTAGAAGTAATGCATAGAGGATCTTTCAACGATCCTAGAGCTAAGATCTTAATAATGGATGGACTCAAGTACGTTGAGGAAGCACCCCAAAAATACTACGACGTAGTAATTAGTGATTTGACAGATCCTTACGGTCCGGAAATAAGTAAATTACTTTACTCAACAGAATTCTACGCTAAAACAAAGAAGCTTATGAAGGATGACGGAATATTAGTAACTCAAGCAGGCAGCTCATTCTTCTTCCCAAAAACCTACGAAGAGATAGTGAGTAACTTAAGAAGTGTTTTCAAGATAGTGAGAGAATACTGGACTTGGATACCTTCTTTCGGCTACGCCTGCAACTACGTAATAGCTTCAGACAAGCACGACCCGCTGAAACTAACACCTAATTACGTGGACGAGGTTCTTAAGAATCGCGGTGTAACGAATAAGTACTATGATGGGAGACGGCACCAAGTCATGTTCGCAAGTGGAGTAATTATTGGTCATAAGCCTTGAGTTAGGCAGTTTCTTCAGTATCTTCATTTCTAGAAGAATTAAGAATGTCTGTGATCTTCTTAGCTGCTTCTATGAGTGATTTAGTGACTGGCGATTCCGGATAGGCTAGCACGTAAGGTCTTCCTTCATCGTTTGCTTCACCTATTCTGGGATCTAGAGGTATCTCAGCTAGTAATGGTATGCCGTACTTTTCTGAGAGTGTTTTGCCGGAACCCTTACCGAATACTCTGTAAGTCTTCCCTGAGTCTGGGCAGTAGAAAGACGACATATTCTCTATTATGCCTATAGGTTTCCTGCCTAGTCGCTTATAGAAAGTTATTGATCTACCTACAACAAGAACTGAAACCTCTGAAGGTATTGTGACGAATATTACGCCATCTATCTTAGGTATTTCCTGAGCCACAGTTATGGCTTCGTCCCCGGTGCCGGGAGGCATATCAATGACTAGGAAGTCTAGATTACCCCACGACACGTCGGTTATGAACTGGAATATAGCTGTAGTTTTTATAGGTCCTCTCCAGATGACTGGGGTGTCATCGTCTTCTAGGAGGAAATCTAGAGACATCACCTTAAGTCCTAGAGGGCCTTGAGCTGGTTGTATACCGCCGGACAAAGCTATGAGTCTCTGACCCCTAATACCGAGCATCTTAGGAGTTGAGGGACCGTGGAAATCTATATCCATTAAACCAACCTCATAGCCTAGGATCCTCATAGTTAGTGCTAGGTTTGAGGCAATGAATGACTTCCCTACACCACCCTTGCCTGAAGTGATCGCTACCACGTACTTCACGTTCTTGAGTTTCTCTAGTGCTGCCTGCTTACGCTGATCCATGACGACGGGAGGCATTCTTATGCTTGGTCCTTTCCTCTCCACTCGTAACACCTTCCCTACTTAATTCTTTAACAGCGTTAATATAAGTGCAGAAACTAAATATACGCTATGTCCGTGAGCACGAAAGTAAGCTCGCCGCTACCTGATGTGAGAACCGCCTTCAGAGGCACTCTAGTCTCCTTATCTACCCACAAGGTTAGTGTGGCTGTGTTGCTCCCATCACTTATGAAGTACTTATAGACTTGAGTAACCCTCACGTTAGTAACTGTCTTGAGTCTCTCAAGAGTTGGTGAAGTCATGTTTATAGTTGATAGCGTTACAGTAATTTCCTCCTCACCTACGTAGGAGTACGTGTAGGAGACATTCTCTCTTTTAAGTCCCTCGATATTTACTAGTATTTCTTCGGGCTTACTTATTCTGGGTGGTGAGAGAGTACCGTTCTCCTCAAAGAATCGAATACCTAGCTTACTCAGAATGGCTGACACGTAGGGTGTTGCTTCGTAGTATGCGAGCAACCTACTAGTGTTTCTATCACGTATTACCGTCACGTACATGGTGTCTGACACAGCTATCGGGGTGTTTAGGGTGTAAGCACCTCTCACACGATACCTAATAAGTAGTGTAGCGTTAGTTAAGTTCTGAGTAAAAAGAGATTCAGTGTTTTTCTTAAGTAGCTCAAAAGGGTCTGGAATCTCCTTAGCTGCCGGGGTGCTTACTGCAGGGACCCCGTAGAACGCCACGTATATTCCTGCGATGATTAAGACTATCACGACACTAACTACTATTATGTCGAGTCTTTTTAGTTTGAGTGTTATTGCTCTAGCTTTCTTCTTCTTAACTACCTTACCTACTTCTTTCTTTTTCTGTGTTTTAGACATTTACCTCAACTCGCGAGCTAAATTAGTAGTGAATACTAGTTTTAAAGCTTCACTAAGCACTACTCAACTACTCTAACCTTAATCACTTGCTCCTTATCTTTCAAACCGTAAGTCAAGACTACTAAGTCACCTTTCTTCAAGTACCCACTACTTACTAGGCTTGAGTATAGTTTTTCGAGACCTTCCACGTAGTTATTTGCTTCAATTACTTTAGCGTTGACTCCCCAAACTATTGAGAGTTTCCTAGCTACTTCCTTCGTAGGGACCCCCACGTAGTACTCTGTTCTGGGGCGTAGTGATGCTATGGTGAAAGCTGTTGTTCCTTTCATAGAGTATATTGCTAGAACCCCGCCCAGGTCTTCAGCTAGTTCAGTAACTCCTTTCGCGTATCTCCTTTTCAGGGATTTCCTGGTGTGTTCGGTAGTCCTCTGTATTGTTGGCTTATATAGAGACTCAGCTCTCTCAGCCACCCTCCTTAACCACCTCACAGCCTCAACAGGATACTTACCTACTGCTGTCTCTCCCGTAAGCATCAACGCGTCAACACCTTCCAACACCGCGTTAGTTACGTCTGATACCTCTGCTCTCGTTGGTACTGGATTGTTGATCATTGATTCTAGGAGTTGCGTAGCTACTATGACTGGCTTCCCGATCCTGTGAGTTGCCTCAACGATTGTTTTCTGTAGTATGGGTACTTCCTCAAGACCGAAATTCATTCCTAAATCTCCTCTAGCTACCAAGACAGCGTCTGAGGCTTCAGCAACCTCACTCAGGTTTCTTATTGCTTCTTTAGTCTCTATCTTAGCTATTACTAACGCCTCACACCCAATACTCATTAAGTAGTTCCGCAACTCCTCAATATCCTCAACACTTCTTACGAGACTCGCGTCAACGTAGTCTATCCCCTCACTACAGAGGTTCTTCAGAGCCTCTAAATCCTCAACACTCATGTATTTAATTCTGAACTCCTTATTCGGGAAAGCTACATTCTTCTTCTGCCTTAACTCACAAGACGTTAGTGCTCGAGCTTTAAGGCACTCACCGTAAGCCTCAACTACCTCGAACCTAGCTCTACCGTCATCCATCACGAGAAAATCACCGACAGAAACACTCTCGAAGACTTCCTTGTGGGGGAAGGGAATTCTGGGAACCTCTCTCGAGTACCCGGAAACACAGAACTCTACTACAGACCCGGCAGAAACACTAATCACGTCGGGGAATTCACCTAATCTGAGGGAGGGACCCCTAATATCAACAATGACTGAAGCATACCCACTAACCAGAGACTCAGCCTCCCTAACCAGCCTAACCATCCTGACCCAATCACTCAACCCACCGTGAGCTAAGTTAATCCTGAAACCAGAAACACCTTCACGTAACATAGACTCAACAACATCTAAAGAACTAGAGGAAGGACCTAACGAAACAATCAACTTAACCCTCAAACACACCACCATAATAAACGTTATAAAACCCTTAAGAAAACAATTAAAAGGAGAGCCGCCGTAGCTCAGCCGGGTAGAGCACCGGCCTTGTAAGCCGGGGGTCGCGGGTTCGAATCCCGCCGGCGGCTTAACCCTAGCGAATCAAGCGACGCTAGTTCTTTTTGCTTATTAGGTGTTTTGAGTAAGTAGGTTTACGGGGTACGGGGATGCTTAGAGTTAAGAGGATTCTCAGAGAGTTCGTGAATTTTATTAAGGGGATTAATCAAGCGATAATTGAGGATAGTGTTAGTGCTCTTCAGTTGGAGCATAACGAGCTTGAAGCTGCTTTCTTAACAATGGTTTTGGGTTCGTTGGTGGGGGTGACTACACTCTCCCCTATTCTTAGTCTAGAGTTGCTTGGGACACTCAAAAACGAGATCAAGATTCTCGAGAATAGAGCTGCTAGAGGTGAGGACGTCTTAGGGGATTTAATGGCTTCTTTAGGTGGTGAGTGGTGATTAACTTAACCGACCTACTAAGACCTATTGAGGGGGAACCTCACGTAGTCATAGTTTTAGGGAAGGGGGGTGTAGGGAAGACTTCCACATCAATACTAATATCTAGTGAGTTAAGCAGGTTAGGGAGAACTCTCCTAGTTAGTTTCGATCCTGCTAAGCACATACTTAAGTACTTAGATATCAGCAAGTCTGCAGAGTTGTTTAGGGTGAGTGATGATTTCTTCGTTAGTCAGCTAGATATTGAGGCATCAGCTAAAGAATTAACATCTAAATACTCAAACTTAATCAGGGATTTATTCCCGTCACTTTCTGTTCTTAACCTGGAAGATATTACTAAAGCACTTAAGTATGCTCCAGGGGTTGAGGAGGAGGTATTCCTTAACTGGTTGTGCGACGTGTACGACATGAAAGACTTCAGGTTCGTGGTGGTTGATACCCCGCCTACAGGCATATCCCTCAGAACACTAACGCTACCTAAACTATACCTCCTGTGGCTCGAGAAACTAATCAATATAAGAGAGAGGATCGTGTCACTTAGGTATGTCATAGCCAAGACTCTTGGTAGGGAAGTCAAGGTTAGTGACCCAGCACTCATTAAGTTGTACGAGATGCGTGACAGATACAGCAAAGTCAAGGAAGCTTTAACTAACCCCTCAAGAACTTCATTCGTAGTCGTAACGAATCCTGAACCCTTACCTATGTACGAGTTGAGAGAAGTTCTTAAGTTCTTAAGCGAGGAACTCGCTACGAACCACAAATTACTCGTAATGAATAAGGTCCTCCCGGAAGACGTTGCTGAGAGATTAGGAACTTATGAGGAGCAGAAAGCACTCATTGATGAATTCGTGAGTCTGCCGGGCAGGTCTGTCATGATACCCTACATCAGCAACCCACCCTCAAAATTAGAAGATATTCTGAGATTGAGGGAGGTAGTAGTTGTGGTTAGGGGTGCGTGACTTTGGTGATTGAGGTAATAGCTTTCTCGGTGCTAGTGTTTGCGTCATCAGTCTCCGTGATTTGGTATTTCAGAGCTAGGAGGAAGATGCTTAAGTTTATTAAGGAATTTACTAACGAGCTTGAGAGAGAATTAAGACCTACTGATAAGGAGTACGTGCTCTTAGGCTACCTAGTTGGTTACAGAGCTAGGTATAAGCTTGAGGACGGGAAGAGAGCATATATTTTACTGACTACAGCACCGAGATACGCTTTCTTCTACTACCCGATAGCTAGAGCGTTGAAACACGAAGACAGAGTAACTATAATGCTGGAGCTTACTGGACGGATCGTTTTAAGAGAACTCCACGCTGTCAAGAAGGAAGATACTAGAACACTTAACGTACTACTAAGAGACCTAGAATCACAAGCAACAAAACTGAGCAGAACTGCCGTGAAGACTAGTAAGGGTGACTACGAAGTTTTTTATGAAGAACCGAGAGACCTAGACTTAATAAGCAAGATAATAGACTCAAGAAACAAACCAATAATTAAGTTATCAGCCTATAAGAACCTCAACGCTGTTGAAGTAATTTCTAAGGCTGAACTAGGATCCGTGAACGAATTACTCGGATCTCTAAGAATACTTACTAGAAATATTAGCAAGAGTGCTTCCCCACAAAGCTAACCAAAGAAATTCAGAAGCACTTTTCTAGTTTTAAGCCGCGAAAACTTACCTGAATTCTCAGACGATATGTGATGTATGTATAGTAATATTTAAAAACTCTTAATTAAAATTATTAGTGTGGTGTATTACATGCATACTAAAAATTCCTTAAGAGAAGCTATTTCTAAAACTGTAGGAATCGTAATAGGTCTTGTGATAGTAATAGCTGCTGTGGCCGGAGTTTTGATCTACATGACTACTCAAGTACCGCTAACAACCACGACACCAACGACAACCAAGCCAACTATAGAGAAGGTTAAGATAGGAATTATTGAACCTTTAACAGGACGTTACGCTGTTTTTGGTCAAGAAGCTGTTGATGCTGCTAGGCTCTTAGTTGATATTATAAATAATGAGTTAGGTGGTGTTAATTCTTTAGGTGGTGCTAGGCTTGAATTATATGTTGAGGATGCTGGAACAAGTCCTGACTCAGCCGCGTTAGCTGCTGAGAGGCTCGTCTCTACCTACAGACCTCACATAATATTAGGTGCTTATATAAGCAGGCTTACAGCCGCTGTAGCTGAAGTAACTGAGAGAGAAAAAATACCTTTGGTGATGGATGCTTTAGTTGACTGGCTGACTGAGAAAGGGTGGAATTATGTTTTCAGACTAGCTCCTAGAGCTAGTACTCACGGCAAGGCGGCCGTAGATTTCGTTTTAGAAATGACACAGAAGAAGAATGTTTCAATAAGAACTGTAGTAGTACTTCACGAGGACTCCATATTTGGAACTACGGTAGCTAACGGTATTAGGTCACAATTAATAGCTAAAAGAGTAATACCTAACGAGACCATAACCTACCCACACACAATAACAGATTTCGGACCCATAATCTCTAGAATTAGAGAGTTGAATCCGGACATTATTCTCAGTGTACCCTACTTCAGTGACGGGATACTGTTTGCTAAAGCTTTGCAGGCCTCAGGTATTAAAGTGAAGTTCATAGCTGGTGCTGGTGGATGTGGTTATACGGATCCAGACTCTATAAGGGAAGCTGGCGAAGCGGTTGAATACTTCACCAACACGTACAGCTACAACCCAGCTCGCCAGACTGAATGGAATAAACGTATTGTACGAGCATTCCAGCAAAAATACGGTAAACTACCTACCGAGGCTGCTGGCATAATATTTTACTCTCTAATGTTCGTTTACGAGAGTCTTGAGAAAGCAGGTCAGATGTTCCCTGAAGACCCGTTAAACCCGGATAATCTAAAGACTATTTTCCTATCATTAGATTTGAATGATTCTAACAGTATAGCTGCTCAGCTCTACCCGACTGGCAGAATAAAACTAGCAGCTAACGGCGAGAACCTCTACGGCGGTACAGCAATCCTACAAGTCATTGAAGGCCAGCCTAAGGTTGTATGGCCTGAAGCTGAGGAGGGCGTAACCCCGGTCTTCCCGAGACCTTAGAAACAATTTATTAGTTTAAGTAGTCTTTTTCATATAAGTTGAGGTGGGTCTGATGCTACCTAGTCCCGGTTTAATATTTCAGAGCGTTCTAGACGGTGTTTTCTTAGGTTTCTTATATTCCCTCATAGCTTTAGGGCTTTCACTAGTTTTCGGTGTTATGGGAATAATAAACTTTGCTCACGGAGACTTCATCATGTTAGGTTCTTACTTAGTATGGATACTAGCTAACGGTCTCAGATCAGATCCTTCATTCATGTCCTTAGCTACGGTTCCTTTATTTTTCGTGATAGGTGCTGCTATTTACATGACAATAATAAGGCCTGTCTTAGGTAAGGAGCCGTTAATACAGATAGCAGTGACTGTAGGAATAGGTTACGTACTGCAGAATTTTGCTTTGATGATGTTTCGAGCAGAACCTAGAGCTGTTCAGACTACCTACCTGAACTTATACTTAAACCTAGGTGTGGTGAGTATTCACTTAGCTAAACTTATTTCTGCTTTTCTGAGTTTACTCATCGTGTTAGGAGTTCACTATCTTCTTACTAAGACTTGGGTTGGTTTAGCTATTAGGGCTACTGCATACGATAGAGAGGTAGCTTCCTTAATGGGCATCAACGTTGGTAAGATATTCTTACTGGTCTTTAGTCTTGGGATAGGTCTCACAGGTCTTGCCGCATCTCTCTGGATGACTTTCGGTCAGGCCGACCCCTATATAGGGTCTTCATTCGGTCTCTTAACTTGGGTCATAATAGCTCTGGGTGGTTTAGGCGGGGTTTCAGGACTCATAGCATCTAGCTTGATCGTGGGTATAATACAATCTCTAACGATGACGTTAGTTTCGCCGACGGTAAGTCTAGCAATACCTTACGTAGTCTTCATAATGGTGTTGTGGTTTAGACCTCAAGGACTCTTCGGTAAGGTGTGACCTAAATGAATCCGAGAAACGTAATCACGGTAATACTGCCTGCACTAACTGTCGCACTCATCGGGACGACCATACCTTTTCTAGTAGGCTTTAATCAGTACTACGTGTTGTTAGCTCTTCAGTCAGTCATAATGGCATCGATTGCTCTAGCATGGAACATAATAGGAGGGTATGCTGGTCAGCTAGATTTAGCTTCATTCGCTTACGTAGGTCTCGGAGGAATACTAGCGACTATGCTTATGACGGAGTATAACGTAACACCATGGCTCGGGATGTTTCTAGGTGCTGGTGTTTCAGCAGCTCTAGCTTTCACTATAGGATTCCCTCTCTTCCGTTTCGGCATAAAGGGTGTTTGGTATGCTCTCTCAACCGCGGCGTTAGTGGTGATACTACATGAAGCCTCAATAATGTTTTTAGGACCTTTCGATTACTACATACCGTTTGTTGAAGGCTGGTACTACCTTAGATTCAGAACGTGGGAAAACCTATACTACTTTAGCTTAGTAGTATTAGCTTTCGTTATCTCGTTAAACCTCTACATAAGCAGGAGCAAAATAGGCTACTACTTAAAAGCTATAAGAGAGGATGAGGTAGCTGCTGAAGCTGTAGGCATAGACGTGAGGAAGTATAAGTTACTAGCTTTGGTGACCTACGCATCCATCCTAGGCTTCATCGGCTACCTATACATAGTATCACAAAGAACGTTCTCGTACAATACTTTCAGCGGTCCTCAGTCAGTTTATGTAGCTATAGTAGGTATAGTGGGGGGATTAGGTTCCGTGAGCGGGGTATTTTCAGCTGCCTTAATACTCAAGATTGTTGAGGAGTATCTGAGGGGGTTCCTGGGTGGTGTCTTACCGGGACTTCACTTACTATTATTTGGTTCGTTACTCATAATCGTAGGTATTCTAAGACCTGGAGGACTTTCATCACTTACGGATGCCTTAACGAAAAAGATTAGAGTGAGAATACAGAGGTGGTATTCATGAGCAACGCGGTTGTGCTTGAGGTGAGTGGTCTGAGTAAGCGTTTTGGCGGTATCGTAGCTCTCAATAACGTCAGCCTGAAAATTACTAAGAGGGAGATAGTAGGTATTATAGGTCCTAACGGAGCAGGAAAAACAACTCTAGTGAATTGCGTGACAGGCATATATAGACCAGATAGTGGTAAAGTCTTCTTCCTAGGAGAGGATATAACAGGCAAACCCCCGCACCTCATAGCTCTCAAGGGTGTCGCGAGAACATGGCAGAAGATAAGACCTTTCTACAACATGTCAGTTATTGAAGCAGTTACTGCCGGAGCTCTGTTAAGAACTAAAGACGTTCTCAAAGCTAGGGAGGAAGCTACAGAGGTACTGGAGTTCGTAGGTTTCCCTAAAAGTAAGTTCGAGATGCTCGGCAGGAATATCACCTTAATAGAACATAAGTTGGTGGATTTAGCTAGAGCCATAGCTACCAAGCCCAAGCTCTTATTTATAGATGAGGTGGTTGCTGGACTAAGACCTCACGAAGTCGACGTCATAGCTGATGTGGTCAGGAGAGTAAATAGAGAGATGGGAATAACCCTAGGTGTGATAGAGCATGTTATGAGGTTTGTAATGAGTATTAGTGACAGGATCGTAGTACTGCACGAGGGGAGACTACTAACACAAGGAACACCTGCTGAAGTTGCGAGAGACCCGCTAGTAGTAGAAGCTTACTTAGGTACTAAGCCTGTTTAGGTGGTCCTCATGAGAAACACGTTACTTGAGTTAAAAGACATAGAAGCAGGTTACGGGGTCTTCAGAGTTCTTCATGGTGTGAGTCTCGAGGTAGGCAAAGGAGAGATCGTGGCGTTAGTAGGTCCTAACGGGGCGGGAAAAACGACAACACTCAAGACTATAGCAGGTCTTACTAACCTATTTAAGGGCGAGATAGTGTTTGATGGGTTAAGAATCAACGATGTCCCGCCACACAATAGAATCAGGAAAGGGCTGGCGTTAGTACCTGAAGGCAGAGGGATTTTCGCGCCACTAACAGTGCTTGAGAATCTTTATCTAGGTGCTTACCACGAGGAAGCTAGACAGAAACTTAATGATTCTCTCGAGATGGTGTTTACTATATTTCCTAGACTCAAAGAAAGAAAAAACCAGATAGCGGGCACGCTCTCCGGAGGTGAGTCGCAAATGCTAGCTATAGGTAGAGCCTTAATGTCGAGACCTAAAATACTGCTTCTAGATGAACCGAGTCTCGGCTTAGCGCCTAAGGTAGTTTCAGAACTTTTCGAGATATTTAAGAGACTTAATGACGAGTGGAAAGTTACTCTGCTTTTGGTGGAGCAACACGTCAAGAACTCTCTAGAGATTTCACACAGAGCTTACGTGATGGAGTCAGGTAAAATAGTGCTAGAGGGGGAGAGCTCCGTCTTAATAGACGATGAGAGACTGAGGAAAGCGTACTTAATCATATAGCGTAATCTCTTATGCAGGCACGTGAGAAATTAAAAATATTTTTTATAGCTAGTGTTTCGTTATACTACGGGTGGTGTGTTGGAGGAATCTGTAGGGCCCAGGAAATACCAAGTTTTTGTTGGCTTGATCATCTTTGTTTTGTGGGTTGCTCCACTACCTTTAGTCAACAGGTATGATATCAGGGTCTTCGGTATTCCTTTGCTTTGGTTTTACTATATATTGCTGTCTATAGGTACTACCCTAGCACTAACCATAATGTACTTGGTTGAGAGGTGAGTTTCTTGGAGGCTGAAGCATTAATAGCTTCGTTCATAGTTTTCTTAGTGGTAGCTGTTTCAGTGTTTATAGGACTTTTAGTTTCTAGGTTGAGAGTTAAGGTTCTGAGAGCAGACACCTACATAGTTGCTGGAAGGACTTTAGGAACGCTTGTTTTCTTCCTTAACTCAGCTGCTGTGATCTACAGTGGTTATACTTTCCTAGGTACTGCCGGTTACTCCTACAAGTACGGTGCAGCAACAATGTTTGTTTGGGGTACTTCTCTCCTAGGCTATACTGTAGGGTACTTGATAGCTCCTCGAGTATGGAGCTTAGCTAAGAAACACAACCTATTAACTCTGTCTGACTTCATTATGTGGAGGTATAACAGTAAGGTTTTGATGGTTTTAGCCGCAATAATCTCAGTAGTTTTTCAGATACCCTACGTTCAGTTACAGATTCAGGCAGTATCAATAATTATTGATACGACTTCTTACGGTTCATTACCCTCACTACACCTCTCCGTAATGGTTTTTGGTTTGGTGATTCTTTACGTGTTTCTCGGCGGGATGATGTCTATAGCGTTAACTAACGTGTTCCTAGGTGCTCTAATGCTTGTTACGATGCTTGGCGGTAGCTGGGCTATAATCCTCAAATATTTTGGTGGGTTACCAGGTCTTTACGAAGCGGTTTCATCAGTCTCGCCAGCACACCTAACACTTCCGGGACCTGGTGGTTTAAGACCTGAGGTCTGGTTCGTATCCTCAGTTATAGGTACTGCTCTAGGTTTTTGGTGCTGGTCTCAAAGAGTCCAGACACTGTTTACTGCTAAAGACGTTAGGGTTATTAAGAAGGGCATGGTTCTCAATTCTTGGTACTTGCTTCTAGGATCACTCTGGGTAACTCACATGGGTTTGGTTGCTTTAGCTCTCAGCACTCAATTAAGGGGTAGTGACTACGCATTCATAACGCTTGTTGGTGAGGCTTTCGGGCCCGTGGTACTTGGTCTAGTAGCTGCTGGTGGTGCTGCCGCGTCTCTATCCACGGCGGCAGGTCTCTTACTAGATCAGGCGAGCACGATTTCGAGAAACCTGATACAGCAAGTCTTCAAGAATAAGTTAGGGGATAGAGAACTAGTAACTCTAACTAGGGTCGCGGTAGTGGGACTAGGGATAATCTCGACGATCATGGCTTACCTATCTCCAGCACTCTTAGTTGATCTACTCCTGATGGGGTATGCTGGAGTGACTCAGCTGCTCCCAGGACTCTTCATAGGTATTTTCTGGAAAGACCTTCAAAAATATGAGGTCTTGAGCGGCTTGCTAGCAGGGGAACTAACAGTACTCCTAATGTCTGCTTTCCGAGGTCAAGAACCCTTCGGCATACACCTAATATTATGGGGTCTTGCAGCAAACCTAATAACCATCTTAGTTACTTACGCAGTAAGGAAAACTGTGAGAAACTATAAAGAATCAATAAAACTTATTAACTATTAACTAGTGAATATTATGTAGGTGTTAATAAGTGCCAATCATTAGGCGTAGTAGGAAATTCCCGATAAGAGTAGCTGACATCATGAGTACTCCCCCAATAATAGCTAAAGACTACACTCCGGTGGAGGAGATCGCTAGACTTATGAACGAAAACAATATTGGTAGCGTGATGATCGTTGATCCGAGCGGGTGCCTAACAGGAATAATAACTGAGAGAGACCTCATATTTGCTATAGCTAACGGTAAGATAGGTAAGAACCTTCCTGCCTACATGATAATGACTGAGAACCCTATAACGATAGAACCAGACGCACCAATAGATGAGGCACTAAAGAAAATGCGTGAGAATAACATAAGACACTTACCAGTGATTAATTCAGAGAAGAAGCCTGTTGGCATGGTGTCGTTAAGAGACGTTATTGATGCAATACTAACTTTCATCAGGGTTTTTACTTAGTTGTGCATTCCCTATAACTTAAAGGAAGTTGTGATAATATTTTTTGGTTAGAACTTGATTGACGATCTTGCTGATCTAGCAACGTATTTGGGTAGGTGGGGTGGTAGGTTAAGGTACGTGATTTTTCGTGTAGAGAGTTGTTCTTCTACTCAAGATCTTGCTATGAGACTCTTTGAGCAAGGCTATGGTGAGGGCTTAGTAGTTATCTCGGAAGAAATGAGTTGCGGGAGAGGTAGGCTGGGGAGGAGGTGGGCAGCTACTTCAGGAGGTCTTTGGTTTACACTAGTTCTTACACCCCCTAAACCAACCAATCTTCAAATACTTAGTTTAGGAGTTGGTTCTTCAGTGGCTAAAGCACTTAGAGAACTCTACGGGATTGAAGCAGTAGTTAAGTGGCCTAACGATGTCTTAGTAAACGATAAGAAGATTTCTGGAGTCCTAATTGAGGGAAAAAAGAATTTTAGAATAGCTCTCTTCGTAGGTGTGGGGGTAAACGTAAATAATGAAATACCAGAAGAACTAAGAAGTAAAGCAGTAAGCGTTAAAGAAGTCCTTACACACTATGTTCTCAGAGCTCCTCTACTAGCAAAAATTCTTCAAGGAATTGAAGAAAATTATTTCAAGTTACTCAATGAGAATAC
>CALIBI010000014.1 GCA_938045815.1 uncultured Sulfolobales archaeon
GGTTACTACGTCACGGTGCTTTGCGGTGAGAAGAACGTTGGTAGCCCCAGGGAAGAGTGGGTTAACGGGGTTCACGTAGTTAGGTGGCCTGTGTGGGCTCCGGGAGACGCGTACCATATTCCGAAGTTAAGGAGTAAGTTAAGAGACTGGCTCTTAAGTAATAGAAACAAATACGACGTGATCCACTTCCACAACATTCACAGTGTGTTATCAGTATACTGTTTAAACGTATTGAAGAGTTCCAGCGTACGTAAGGTTCTAACCCCCTATTATCACGGCACTGGTCACACAGTGTTTAGGAGGATTTTATGGAGATTGTGGAGGTATTATGTGAGAGATGTTATGCGTTTTGTAGACGCTGTTCACACGGTGTCGAAGCTTGAGGCAAGACTAGTAGAGAGGGACTTGAGGGTGAGAGCCATACCTATAGAGAATGGAGTTGATGAGTGGGTTCTTGAAGTACGGTGGTCCCCGTCAAATTACGTGATGTATAGTGGCCGGGTTGAGAAGTACAAGAATATTCATAGGCTAGCGAATATTGTCAGAATACTTAATACCAGGTTTGGGTTAGACCTCGAATTGAGGGTTTTTGGTGTAGGTTCGTACGTTCATCACCTGATTAAGTATCTGAGTAGTATAGGGTTGAGATACTCTGTTAATCCCCCACAACAATTTGAGAAATACGTTGAGAGCTTGTCTAAGGCTGTGGTGTTCGGATTGTTATCTGAAAAAGAATCCTATCCTCAGTCAGTTAATGAAGCAAACGCTATAGGTGTACCTGTAGTCGTAGCCGAACCCTGGGGTTCTAACTTCTCCGGGAGGAGTAGAACGTTAATAACGCAGCTACGCAAAAACGATGAAGTCATAGCACTAGAGGTAGCAGCCTTCCTGGAAGGATGTAAGAGGGAACCCAGGTCCGAGGTTCCTGGCTGGAATCAGGTAGTGGATGTTTACGTTAAAACTCTGTATAGTAGCTCGGTTAAGTAGGTATGAGGAAAGCTCTCGTAACTGGCGGTGCTGGCTTCATAGGTAGTCACTTGGTAGATAGACTTGTTTCTGAAGGCTGGTACGTTAGGATTATTGATAACCTCAGTAGTGGGAGGCTTGAGAACGTAGAACATCATATGAGTAACTCGAGAGTTGAGGTTTTAAGAAGAGACTTGAAAGATCCTCGTGCAGCTGAGGAATCCGTCAGAGGTGTTGACGTAGTTTTTCATTACGCCGCAAATCCTGAGGTGAGGGTTAGTACTACGAATCCTGAGATACACTTCAACGAAAACGTTGTCGCGACGTTTAACCTCTTAGAAGCCATGAGGAAGAACGAAGTTAGAGAACTCGTCTTTGCTTCCTCAAGCAGTGTTTATGGGGAACCTGAAACAATACCTGTGAGTGAGGAAGCTCCAGTAAGACCTGTTTCCGTCTACGGAGCAAGTAAGGCTGCGTGCGAGAACTTAATACACGCGTACAGCAATCTTTACGGGATTAAAGCAGTAGCGCTTAGGTATGCTAACGTCGTTGGACCGAGACTAAGACACGGTGTGATACACGACTTCATAATTAAGCTCGCGCGTAAGCCGGGAGAGCTTGAGATATTAGGTGATGGGACGCAGGTTAGGAGCTATATCTATGTAGATGACGCTGTAGAAGCGACCATGATTGCTTATAATAATTCCAAGAAACGCTTCGATACATACAACATTGCGAGTGAAGACTGGGTCACGGTGAGAGAGGTAGCAGACATAGTGTGTAGGGAGTTAGGTGTGAGACCTAGGTACGTATTTGTGGGAGTTCTTCACGGTGTTGGGTGGCCTGGAGATGTGAAGAGAATAGCTCTAGACGTCTCCAAAATGAAGAACCTAGGCTGGAAACCCGAGCTTAACAGTGTAGAAGCTCTTAAAAAAGCAGTCAGCATTCTAGCTAAGGAATTAAGGCCCCCCACATAAAGTAGGTCTGGAACTAATGACTGCCGACAACACGTTAGAGAGAATCTTAAGACACGTAGATTCAGTACTTGGATTAGATAACATACCAGTTTTTACTTGGTTAGTAAGTGTTTTGTTACTCTTCCTAGTTCTATCTCTCTTCTCTGAACGTGCTAGGTGGCGTGGTGTTTTTGTTCGTAGGAGAGGATTGATAACCTACTTAATTTTCTTCCTACTTGGTTTCTCTAATTGCTTCTTAATACTTGCTTTAATTCTTTCCTACTTTACTGGATACTATTACAATTTCTACGTAGTCATAGGTCTTGTTGTCCAGATGACTTGCTTACTCATCACCTCTATTTTCTGGCGTAGTATTACGGAGAGCAAGAAGGTAATACAGCTTAAGAAATTCTTAATGCATCTAAGTGTTCTCGTTACGATCTTCGTCGTGAGTGGTAGGTGGTTGATTAGAGGGGTTGATGCTGAGGAAACCTCGGCTGATACCTTGAGCATATTCTATGCTGGGAACTTTCAGTATTCTAGGCATGCTGGTTGGTATGATCTAGCTCCTGTAGATTCCTTGATAAAGGTGATGTTATTGAGAGTGAGCGGTAATAATGACCCTCTTAGTCCTCTCGAAACTTTTATGATATCGTTCGCGTCAGGACTTATTTTGTACTTCCTTGTTTATGCTTACCTTAAAGCTAACGAGAGACTTCACGACCTGCTACCACTAACACTAATTATGCTAGCGCTTCACCCCTACGCCTTCCTACCCGGTGCTTCCATAACCCCTACTAATATCGCTGTAAGCTTGGCTCTAGTTTCTCTTCTAATACACTTACGCTCGGAGAGCAACCCTTCGGGGACTCATTTGATTACTTCAGGTCTGTTATTTGCTGCATCTGTGCTCGCGCATCCTTTTGCTCTCTCGGCTTTAGTATTCATGTTTGTCTGCATTCTCGCTAAGTACTTCGGGAGATCGCTGAAGAGTAGCGATATCATGTTCTTTGTTTTGGTTTTGGTTCTCTGGTTAGTTAAGGCAGCATTTACTGCCACAATATACGGTATTGCCAGCGTATATGAGAGTGTAGTCAACGGAATCACTCAAGTCTGGGAACGGGAAGCGCTAATCGTTTTCAGGAGTGTAAAGTATGGTGAATTACCAAAGCTAGCTCTAGCTTCATTTTCTGCTTCCTTGGGAATAGTTGGTGGGGTAGCTCTCATCACACTATACTTAATCTTTAAGGGTAGAGTAAGAGGTTCTCTCAGCTGGCTCACTCTCTTGATAGTATTCTTCGCTGGCTTCGCAGGACTATCAAGCGCGCTTGCTGCTTTAGGAGGTCAGTCAAGGTATGTCTTCGTGCCCTTTGCTCCACTATTCTTTTTAGTGGTCTTATTCTTTAGTAGGGTGAGAAATGTCTCGAGCTTCTTTAGAGTACTGATTCTTTTTGCTGCTATTCTGACCCTGCTTTCCCCAAACTTCATACCGGATCAGTACTCGTTCTTTATGGCCGCTAAAACTAGTGATAGAGTCATGTTCAGCACGATGGAATCACTGTTTGAGAGGCTAGACCCAGTCTTTGTCGCAGATCGCTTCCACGGCCGTTCTAGCGTCAGGCTGTATATCTTTCAGGAGGGGGTCTTCATCAGGAGTGGGGGTGAATCAGGTCTAATCGTAGAGAAGCTAATACTGCCTAGCATTATCAATACTAGGTCTTACTGGAATTTCGTGGGTAGAGGACCGTTTGATCCTCTCCCCGAAGATTACGACTACTCAGCCGATAGTATTGTAGTTAATACTGATTTAGTGAGGGTTGTACTATCGTGGATCAGCCGTTAGTATCTATAGTGTTGGCAACATACAATTCCGAAGACGTAATCTACGACGTACTAGAGTCTATTACTAAGCAAGATTTCCCATTGAGTAGTGTAGAGTTGGTGATAATTGATGGTGGATCAAGAGACAGAACCCTAGAAATCGTTAGGAAATTTTTGGAGGATCACGGCTCACTTTTCCACACCACGAAGTTACTTACCCACGACAGAAATTATGGTGTTTCGAGAGCTAGGAATGATGGGATAAGAGTGTCGTCCGGGAAATATATTTTGATACTTGATCATGACGTGATTATGGAGAAATCCACACTAACAAACCTTTATGAATTTTTAGAAAATTCACCAGAGGTAATTGCTGCTGTGATACCTCTCCATGTAAAATTTCCTGAAGGCATTCT
>CALIBI010000015.1 GCA_938045815.1 uncultured Sulfolobales archaeon
TCATACACGCTGACAGGGAATCAGGGGTTCTGGGGGATGTCTGTGGCTGTTAAATGGGTGAATGACGTGTACGGGGGTATCAACTTATGCGGCAAGAAAGTCAAGATAGAACTCAAGTATTACGACGACCAATCTAGCAAAGATATAGTGCCAAGCCTCTATGAGAGGCTAATAACCGTCGATAGAGTAGACTTCCTATTAGGTCCTTACGGATCGCCGTTAACGCTTACCGCCGCGCCTGTCGCTGAGAGATACCACAAGTTGATAGTGAGTTGGATGGCGAACAGCGACAAGCTAGTTCAGCAAGGCTTCAGGTACCTCGTTATAGTGCCGGGTATGGCCAGCACTTTATGGCACTCAGCCCTCACTATGGTTAAGGATTTAGACCCCAATGCGACTGTGGCCATCGTGTATAAAGAGGATGAATTCAATACTATGGTCGCTCGAGGCGCTTACAACAAATCCACAGAGCTAGGGCTGAACGTGGTGTTCTTCAGGTCATACCCGACCGGAATCACAGACTTCACACCTCTGTTCATAGAGCTCGCTGCAGCAAAGCCTGATGTGATTCTAATATGTTCTCACGAGGCTGACGGAATGCTTGCGGCACAGCAACTGAGCCAGCTTAACATAAACGCTAAGCTCATAGGCATAGCTGTGGCGACAAGCCTTCCTACATTCTACGAGAATTTCGATAAGTTGGCTGAGGGGATAATAGACGGCACGCACTGGGCTACGTACGTCAAGTACTCTCCTAGTGTGGCTCAATCGTTAGGCGTCGAGTGGATAGGCCCGACAATGGATGAGTTCCTTGAGATGTTCAAAGAGGTTGCCGGCGCTGATAAAAAACCATCATACCACGCTGCAGCAGGAGCAGCCGGGATCCTAGTGTTAGTCAAGGCCATCGAAAAAGCCCAGAGCCTCGATCAAGACGCAGTTAGAAGCGCATTCAACGAACTAAACATTATGACGGTCTACGGACTCTTTAAGATAGAGCCCAATACAGGCCGCCAGATAGGACATAAAATACTGGTTGGGCAGTGGCAGAACGGATCCTTCCAGATCGTATGGCCTCCTGAAGCCCAATCATCGGAACCCGTCTATCCTATACCGACGTGGGATGAGAAAAGAGAAGGAGCGCTTGCAACCCCCAGAAAGTGAATCGTAAATCATTTCATTAACACCATAACACCTTTTTGGTATTGAAAGTCCTTTTCCTCCGACTTCTTAAGCTCCTAATTATAATCTCCTGATCACAATTCACCCTAACGGTGAGGTGATAGTGCTCTCACGTAAGGGTTGCACCGCTATATGCACCATTATTATAGCAGAGTGTGTTGCTGTGAACACTAACACCATGGATTATTGGCGATCCCGCCGGGATTTGAACCCGGGGTCTCCGGCTCCGGAGGCCGGCGCCTTATCCTGGCTAGGTCACGGGCCCTTAATTACTATTCTTTGGATTTTAATGAATTTTCAGCATAGTTGTTATGCTTACTTGTCTTTATTCTTACTCCCTAGAACACACTTCTTTGGGGTTCGTTAAGTGTGTAAACCTGTGACTAGAAGTTTTGTTCTTCGTGATGAGGGATCAGGCTAAGCTAAAACTTTATAAGGTGTGGTCATTTATGATATATGGGTCTGCTGAGGGTCGTGTGAGACCCCGAGGTCGGTGGTTCAAATCCACCCCCCGCTACCACATTTACTGATTCACTAACTCACGATAAGGATTTTCTTTGCTGACCTGTATCTTATTATGGTGGGTAGTTTGGGTCTCGGAGGCTTGTTCGTGGGTCCTGCAGGTATTCCTTTGAGTGCGAAGGGTTCCGGCGTGCTTAATGGTGTTAGGGTGGTTAAGGAGCTTGGTTTAGATGCTATGGAGATTGAGTTCGTGAGGGGTGTGTGGCTTAAGCCTGAGGAAGCCCCATCTCTTAAGGAGGTAGCTTCAGAAACGGGTGTTATTCTTAGTGTTCACGCACCCTACTACGTAAATCTCCTATCTAAGGAGGAGAAAACCGTTAGGGAGTCTGTTGAGAGAATAATTAATTCAGCTAGGGTAGGGTATCTTGCTGGTGCTTGGTCTCTAGTTTTCCACCCAGGTTACTACGGGAAACTAAGTTCTGAGACAGCTGTGAGTGTTGTGAGGACTGCTCTCAAAAACATTGTTTCTAAGCTGATTGACGAGGGTGTGAGGATCTGGGTAAGACCTGAAACTATGGGTGGGTTAGCAGAATTCGGGTCTCTTGATGAGGTGCTAGCTGTTGTTGAGGGTGTTGAGATGACGCACGTAGCTCTCGACTTCGCGCACCTATACGCGAGGAGTAGAGGAACCCTAAATAGGTTGAGAGATTTTGAGAAGATTCTTGACCTAATAGAAGCTAGGTTAGGTAGGGAAGCCCTGAAAGAAATGCACATACACGTTTCAGGCATCGAGTATGGTGATAGGGGGGAGAAGAAACACCTAGACTTCAAAGACTCAAGGTTTAACTGGGTTGACGTGATTAACGCTTTAAAGAACTACGGGGTTGAGGGAGTCATAATATGTGAGTCCCCCAGCCTAGAAAGTGACGCACTCCTAATAAAACAGAAGATTATGGAGTTAAGTTCACGTGCCTAGCTACACTTAATCCTAGAATCTTTTGGTGGGCAAATCTTGAACTTCTCTATAGCTAGGCAGACCTGATCAAGAGGTATGAAGGCAGTAGCTCCCGACTTAAGCTTTATGAATACGGACTTACCGACAATCCTTATCTCAGCTTCCTCACACGAAGGAATTACCTCATCACCAAGTATTCTTTATTACGTAAGAACAAATATAAGACTGTTAGGAGTGTTCCGCACCGTATTGAGGAAATAATTATTAAGGCTTTTTATGAGCTAATATGGGGCTAGCGAATGCGTTTAAAAAACGTTTTCTACACTCTCTCCGGTTTGCTAGCTATAGTAGGTTTCTTAATGCTCTTAATACCGCTTACTGATCTGTTAGTAGGTGATGAATTAAGCTATTCTTTCCTCCTGATCGGTACGGTCTTAGTGATTTCTGGGTATGTTTCTTTTAAGAAAGCTCAGAGCCTAACGGTAATTGAGTCTTTTCTAGTAGCTTCGCTAGCCTGGTTAATCATACCTGCCTTAAGTGCCTTAATCCTAATGATAGAAACTAAGGTAGCTTTCGTTGATGCTTTCTTCGAGAGCATGAGTGGTTTTACTGGAACAGGATTCACAGTCTTAACCCCCTCAACACTGAAGAAGTCTATCCTGATGTGGAGAGCACTCATGCAGTGGACTGGTGAGTTAGGGATAGTTGTGTTCGCTATGATCGTGATACCCTACTTCTACGAGACAGCTAGAGCTGTCTACGGTCTGGAAAGACCGATAAGAATAGGCATGAACCTCTACGAGACAGCAAGAAGATTAATTCTAGTGTATCTCATACTCACACTACTAGGTTTCGTGTCGTACGTGGTGACAGGACTAACTCCTTTCGACGCATTAACACACATAATGACGACCATAGCTACCGGCGGCATGTCCACATATAACGAGGGTTATGACCTCGTATACGCGTACTACCCAAACACAGTAACGCCCTTCATAGTCTTCATGATTCTAGGTGCTCTCAACTTTGTAGTACTTTATAACCTAGTTACGGGCAACTTCAGAGAAGTACTAAAATCTGAAGAATTAAGGTACTTTATCTTCGTATTAATTATTCTCTCAGTAGTTACTGGAGCTACTTACCACTTTCTTGAAGGCAGAGACTTCTTGAGTGGTTTCTTTAACCAGGTATCTGGGATGAGTACTACAGGATTTAACATAGGCTCACTAAAGAGTTTAAAGAACTTCACTAAATCACTACTAATACTCGGTATGTTTCTCGGTGGTATGACTTTCTCTACTGCGGGCGGAATAAAAACTCTCAGACTCATACTATTTCTTAAAAAGTTAAGCATATATACTGAGAAAGTAGCTTTACCACCTTCTGTTGTTAAGAGGGTCGTGATACAGAATCAGATAGTGAGTGATGATGAATTATCTATCTCCTTCAGGTTGATAGTGTTGTACGCGATGTCAGCGTTCATAATCTCGTCACTCATAACCTTATTCGATAGTGAATACTCGTTTATTGATGCTTTATTTGAGACTGTCTCAGCACTAAGTTGTGTTGGTTTAAGTGTTGGGGTAATCAATCCTACGGCCCCACTAGCAGTTAAGATCTTGCTAATACTAGCTATGTATGTAGGAAGACTTGAGTTCACGTCAATACTTGTGTTGAGAAGTCTTACTACGCGGCGAAAGCGTTAAATCATTTCTGAAAGTCTCGCGTTAGGTAGTATTTAAAAACGCGTGTTTAGCTATATTCTTGGTGTAGTAATGAAGATTCTAATTATTGGTGGTGGTCCAGTAACTCAAGAATTACTTAAGGCTTTTGAGTCCGAGAAAGAACTGAAAAGAAATGAAGTAGTTGTTGTTGAGATAGACGCTGAGAAAGCAGAAGAGATTAGTAAGGCTTTCGACGTCGTAGTGATTAAGGGTGATGCTAGAGATATATCTCTATACGAGTCTCAGATCGCATCCTTAACTCCTCTTAGCGATTTCGACGCTATACTAGCCTTAACAGATCGTGAGGAAGTCAACGTTTTTGCTTTAACTATAGCTAGGCATTACGGCTCAGCAGTCAGACTAGCCAGAGTTAAGAACACGAGAGTGGGGGAAGTAGTCTCTAAGCTAGAGTTAGGTGTGCCCGTCATAGTCCCTACAATCATAAGTAACTTCATAAAAACCTACTTACAGACTCTGCTTCAACCTAAACTCGTAGGTGAGGTGGATGAATACAAGATCTACTGCTTAACAGCTTCGGGAGCTGATAGAGCTGTAAACAAGAGAATAGATGAGTTACAGCTACCTGAAGACGTGAAAGTCTTGTTCGTGTTTGACGGGACAAAGCTGTATGTCCCAAGCAAAGATGAGGTTATTAAGGAGGGTTACCTACTCTACATACTAGCTAAGACGTCAGACATGAACGTTATTTCCGAAATCTTTAAAGGTTAATACTATTTTATTGCTGAATTCAAGTAACTTAATAAGTTTTCTCCGAATTATAAATTAGGAGGTGTGGTGGTTCGGGAGTGGATGAAACGCTAGAGAATCTTTTCTCCGGTTTGCCCCTCACGTTTCAGGATTTCATGCTGATAGTTATGTTGGTGGTGGTTGCTGTAGCTATTAGGTTTATTTTCTCTTGGCTACTCACTAACATAGCTAAGAGAGGAGTTATTTCTCCGGGAACGAAGATACTCGTTACTAGGATAGTGGATATAGTGATTGCTGTAATGATTCTCATAGGAGTTGTCGGTATAGTGACTGCTTCTTTAGTTCCTTATGTCGTGGTTTTCGTGATAGCAATACTTTCCCTACTACTCTTTTATAACGAAGTAAGGGAGTTCTCAGCATACATAAACATTCAGTTAATGAGGTTGAAGAGGAATCCTTGGGTTGAGGTATACTTGCCCGGTATAGATAAACCAATAACTTGCAGAATACTTGATATCTCACCATTCAACACAGTGCTTGAGGATGTCTTCGGTAACAAGATATACGTGCCGAATACCGTATTATCTAACTCTGTCTATAGGGCTAGGCAACCACATGTAGTCGTTAGACTAGGATTAAGTGTAATACACGGGTTAGCTAGTACGGGGGACTTTGACTGCAACAAGATAGTTAGTAAGGTAAATGATGTAGCTAGAGAAATGCTATTCAGAGTAGATGCTGAGAATACCTTGCTTAAGATGATAGACCCGCATAGGGTTGAGATTGTGGTTAGTCTGGTGCCAGCTAAGCTACCCATAAGAGCGAGCGACATAACTAGACTAACCACTAAACTCTCCGAGACTCTTAAGGACTATAAGCCTGAGATAGAGATAGTGAGGATTTCATGAGATACCAATCCAGTGAGCGAGAACCTCGGAACAACCAATTCACTGAAGGAAACTCAAGTAATTACTGCAACACGATTTTTGAGGTATTTACTCACGGTCTAGGTCCTGAAGAAACTGATGAAGTAGTTAGTACGCTACGCTTCTTCAGTCCTAAGAAGGTTGAGGTGAAAACTCTCGAGGAAATACCGCAATCTTTCTTCAACTTAATCAGGCACCAGTATGACGGGCTCTCAATAACTAAGTGGGTTAACTCGCTACGCACGATGAGGGACTCAGTAGTTCTCGGAGTAATGAATGTAGACGCCTACGTAGAACCACTAAATTTTATTTTCGGTATCGCGTTACCAGAACTAAACACCGCGACCGTGTACGTGATCAGGCTAAGAATAGGTGTTCCTAAGAAAGAATTCCTCGTTAGGGTGAGGAAAGAAGTAGTTCATGAATTAGGTCATGTTTTCGGATTAAGACATTGTAGAAGCAAGTTCTGCGTCATGTGTTTTAGTAACAGCTTAGCTGACGTAGACAAGAAAGACTTTAGAATGTGTAACACGCACTACACGGAGTTGAGGAATAGACTGCCTTGCGTGAGCGAGGAACTACTGCTTAGAACCTAGTTATGGACAGCCCTAAAACTTATAGGGGTTTTCTACCATACTTTAGTAGGTCACTGCAGGATGCTACAGCTAGTTAAGAATAAAATAACCTTGACAGTAGTTCTAGGAGATTTAACAGAGTTTGACGGAGAATGCATAGTTAATCCAGCAAACACATACTTAGTGATGGGTGGTGGCGTAGCTAGGGCGATAAGAGATAAGGGAGGTTCCGAGATCGAGTCTGAGGCTAGGAGGTACGCACCCATACCTATCGGTCACGCAATAGTAACTTCTGCTGGAAAGCTTAAGTGTAGGTTCGTGATACACGCACCAACAGTCCACGCCCCCGGAGGCAAGTCTAGTGCTGAGAACGTGTACAAAGCTACTAAAGCATCTCTTGAGAAAGCACGTGAGGCGAGAATTAAGCTCATTGCTTACCCTCTGATGGGGGCAGGAGTCGGTGGTTTATCACCTGAAGAATCCGTGAGATCTATGGTGAGAGTTTTTGAAGAATTGGGTGAGGGACTCAACGTATATTTATACGTGACTAATGAGGAAGTACTTAAGAGAGTCATTAAGGAGCTCACTACACTGGGTTGGGTTCCTAAATAACTGGTTCTTTCCAGAGAAGTCAAAACTAGTAAGGAGTTTGGTAGAGTTCTTATCTCGCGTGTCTCGTAAGCTTACTAACAATCATTGAGTAGGTACAGAACAGCAATAAAGAATTTAAGAACTGACCCCACACTATAGTTCTCTGTATCTGTATGTCGCGTCTTTTAGGTAGCCGTCCATCAGCGTGAGTGATCTGTCCATTAAGTCTAGGAGTCGGGGGTCGTGCGTGACTATGATTATGGTTGTTTTGAAGTCTTCTCTAATGTTCTTAAACAACTCTATGACTTTTAAGGCGGTATTCCAGTCTAGGTTAGCTGTTGGTTCGTCTGCTAGCAGTACGGAGGGTGTCATTACTAGAGCTCTAGCAATAGCTACTCTCTGCCTCTCACCACCACTCAAGAGTTTAGTTTTCACGTTGACCTTATTGTGTAGCCCTATATACTCCAGAACCTCCCTAACTCTCCTACTCCTTTCTTCCTTACCTACCCCCGCGATCAGCATAGGTAACTCAACGTTCTCAAAAACTGTGAACTCGTCAATTACTCCGTAGTCTTGAGGTATGTAGCTAACTACGGTGTTCCTGATCATCGCTAGTCCGTTCTCGTCCAACATATTAAGGTTGTACCCATCAACAATTACTTCCCCTCTGTCAGGTCTTATGAGCCCTGCTATCAACTTGAGTAGTGTTGTTTTGCCGGAACCGCTAGGTCCATGTATACCTATAATCTCGCCCCTCCTGAAAGAAGCGTTAATTCTCTTGAGTACGACAACCTTATTATTACCTTCATCGTACGTCTTCCACACATCCTTCAGTAATACGACGATCTCCTCCATAATCCCCCACCATAAACTAAGTTTAGAAGCATTATATTTGAGGAATGGAGGCAGTATCTCTAATACTCTTATAAATCAAACTCAACATCCCTAAGACTACGAGGAACGCTAGAGTTAGCGCTAGCGAGAAACTTACTACGTCAACTACTAAGTAGGGTAGTGAGAGAACACTAGCTACTAATAACGAGTGTAGTAGTATAAGTAGCCTCACGCTGTTGGGTCTTAAGCCGTAAGAGAAGAGTACGTAGAGAAGTATTGATTGAAGCCTGAAATCAACTATCACTATCGCGGCTGACGCCACCATAGTAAGCAATAGTGATAAGTAAGGTATTAAAGCGTTGTTTCTGAAGAGTAGTATTATGAGTAAGTTAATTGACGCTATTACCGAGATCTTGAGTCCTGAGCTTTTAGTAACTGCCTTAACAAAAATTACTAGAATGTTGCTTCCCAAGCCTTAACACCACCCACTATCCTAGATACGGCTAAGGCGTTAATACTCCTACTCATAGTCTCAGATACTTCCTCAACCCCGAATACCGTACTGCTTATGTTTATGTATGTCCCCTCACTAGCGACGTTTATGAATATCGTTAGGTCTATTCCAGAACCCCAGGAATCTACGTAGTTCATCTTAGCGTGAATGAATGCTTCATCCCCCTCGATTTTCCACTCTACCTCCTCGGTCGTAAAGAACTCGTTCGTTCTGATTAACTTAATGATGAGTTCTACTAGCTTCTTTATATCGGTTACGGAAGTCATTAGGACGTACCTAGGAGTTGGCGGCATGTATGTTTCTGTAACTAGTTTTTCTGGCTTGATCCTTAAGATGATGTATGTTGTTGAAGCAAACCACGAGATGATTAAGGTTACCATAGAATTCAGTGTTGACGCTCCCCCCATAGAAACAAACACGTATACGAGCGTAATGAGTCCCGGGAACATTATCGAGGTTAAGGTGTACCCAACTATTATTATCGTTATTGCCCACGGCTGGAAACCCATGAAAGATATCTTACTTCTCAGTTCTGTTAAGTATGGCATAGTGGAGGAGAAAACCGATATTATTATTATTGATGCGGTTACTGAGGAAAGAATAGCGGAAATTAACGAGTCTGGTGTAGGTATTCTAGTCTCTGAGATGTAGGTCACGTGACCGTCACCAGCCGCAGCAACCTCCGTAACAGGGTATCGAGTCTCAAGAAGTTCGAAAAACCTCACAGGGTCAGGAGGCTTACTTAAATTAGTTATTACTACGTCCGTAACTAACGGTTCCTCACTACCTAAGATCCTCATCACGTTCTCGTATGTCGAGATTAAGACGTGCTGTAGTGGTACGATGACTGGTTCAACCCCGACGTATCCTTGAGTAGGTATTAAGGGAGTCTTATAGAATATGGTGTAGTTCCTCAGTAGGTTGTTGTTTACGTAAATTAAGGTAATCTCTATTCTCTTATTGTTAACGAGTATGAAGTCCGTCATGAACTCCCCCAAAACCTCACTATAGACAAAAGAGTACTCCGATAATTCCCTATCGATGCCTAAGTCTTTTAGTATTTTGTCTTCAACTCCTATCATTACGTATATTAACTTCTTACTTTTTTCTAGTTGGTAGGGCTGATCTAGAACTGCTCTATAGAAGTATGTGCAGTTGCCTTCTAAGCTTAAATCACCTAGTAGGGTTGAGCAATCCCCAATAATGACTGGCGTGCTAAACCTAACTAGTATTGTGTGCGTGGTGTTGGTGATTGATGGGTCCCTAATAACGACTAAGTTGTTCTCGTACCTAGTGTTTAGTCCTGACGTTATGACGGAGAGAATCGTAGCTAGTATTACTAAGTACGTGAAAGACTTCCTAAGTATTAGTAAGCTTAGCTTGTACATACCGACTACTCTCGCAAGTCTGGCTTTAATAGCTACCTTAAACTCTCTAGTCATGCCTGATTCTGCTCTGACGTATTTGATGGTTACGTAACTTGTGGCTAGCACGACAAGGAAGTAGACGAGTAGGAAGATTAACGTGATAATAATTACAACACCCCGATCAAGCTCGTTAGTACTGAAGTAGCCACACCTAAACCAGCTCCTGCTAGAACCAGGCTTGAGTAAGTGATTAAGGACTCGTAAACGTCAACACCGATCCTGAAAGCCACGTACTTTATGACTGAAGCTATTAGGAAGAGCATGCCTAGGTCTGGGGTTAAGGTAATCCCGATTAATATACCGAATAACGAGATATTGCTGAGACCTAAAAATCTGAATACGATTACTAGTAAGAAGGCTAGGAAGAAGCCGATGAGGATGGAATGAGCGTTGAAGGAAGTTATGTATCCGTTGTAGAGGTTATTCATCCACATAACGAGCGGTACCCACCTAAGCAGGTTAAGTTTAGGTGATGTGAGACCGAAGGTATTGAGTAGTACGTGTCCGTAGAGGAGAGTTATTGGCGCGCCTAAGAGTATTGATAAAGCAAGTAAGAAAGTCGATACTTCGGCTCTGATCTCAAGAGTCTTGCCAGCCTTAACGTAATTGAGTGTGTTAGCAGACACGAATTGAGGCATCGGCACCCCGGTGTAAGGGTCTAGAAACACGTACGGGGTAGCTCCTCTAGTACCAGACGAGAATAGCGTTAAAGTAGCTAGAGGTAGGGTTGCTTGTGAGACGGTCCCTGCCTCGCCAGCTACTCTTAAAGTGAAAATCGTTAAGAATATGTGGAGAACCACGAGAATAGGGGTGACTAGAAGCATAGTTACTGTGGCTTTATGTAAGTATATGACCGGAATAACTAAGCTACCTATAAGGAGAGCTGAAAAAATCAGGTAACGTGTTAGGTACCTGCTAGAGTACACGTACTTTAGTGAAGTCTTGAAGTATCCTCTACCAGCGAATATGTAGTATGATGAAGCTACTATCAAGAAACCACTGATCAACGAAGCTATGTAGGGGGCGGCTGCAGTAGCTAGCGCGTGGTTATCTAAAGAAGGCAGAGATATTAGGAGTCCTAAGGAAGCAAGGAGAGGTGTCACGACCAAGTAAGTTAGTATATTACCAATCCCTATACCGAGTGAGGTATTGAGAGGTATTAGTAGTGCTAGCATTAAAACAAACACGTCCAGGGTTAGAGCTAGGGCAGCTCCAGGCGTTATTCCCTGCATAACAAACGTTATATCAAGTGTTAAGCCCCCTAAATACATCAAAGAAAGCTGCGATAAGAAACCTATAGACAGAGCTAATACTAAGTACCCCCTCCTAAGAGCCTTACCCACCTGAATAACTCTAGCTATAGATGAGCCTATAGGGTAGGGTAGTTTCTCTTTCTCTATGTAGTGCTTATAAAAAACATAAGCTATTAGTGACCCCGAGACAGATACTGCCGTAGCGTAAGAATAAAATAGTAGGGTATCAATACTTAGGGAACCTGTGTAGTAAGCCCATGAAGGGAGTTCTAGGGTTGCCGTATCTCCGTAAGTGTTGAGCATCGTGTAGGTAATGTACATCCCTGCTGTTATTGTTGTTGAGATCGAGATCCCGGAAGCTACGGCGATCCCTAGGAAGTGCTCGAAAACTGATGGTGTTCTCCTGAAGATTGCTCTATAAAGAACGAGAAATATTACAGCAGACACTATGCCAGCAATCTCTGCCGTAGTGTAACCAGTTACTGCGTACCCGTAAGTATCTATGAAGCCCTGAAGAAGCCCAACAACTAAACCCAAAGCGAGTGCTCTTGCTAGGTTCATATCAACACATCACCTAACAATTCATTCAACTTGCCCTCAATGATCTCAGCCATCCCCACTAGCTCAGGACTTCCTAACCTCCTGACTAAATTGAGGTTTGTTCTTAATAAGTTAAGATATTCTGCCAATCCTCTACTCCCCTCATCGACTAACGCGGCGATCTTAGTGTAGTAGATTAGTGCCTCAAGTAACGCGTTATTAGCTCTACTCAGAGCTAGCTTAGATCCCGGACCTTCATGAATCTTCTCTACCGTAACTAGGAAGACAGCTCTACCACTGACTAAGCCTAATAACTTGGTTCGCCCCCATACGTATAAATCAAAATCACCAACGATTACCGGTGGTACTCCAAAAACACTAAAATCATAACTTATTTCCTCCCGCTTAAAAATAGCTTTGAAAAAGTATCTCGCGTCTTGCGTGAAATTCAGAGATAATAAAGGTCTGGAGAGTAGGTTTACGTAAGTCTTGCTGCTCTCGTAAGGTCTAAGTATTAAGTTCGACCCATCATACTCCACACCCATAGGTGCTGCGTGAGGTACTGACTCCTCATCCAAGGTTACAGCTATTGATTCGTGGTACCCAAACCTGAGAAACTTGCTAATCATTCCTCACCCACCCTAACTCTAAGATACTTAAGCAACTAAAACAAAAGCTAATTTATTATTAGTTAGTTTGTGTTTTGGGTGTGAACTACTGATCAACCTAGCGTGGACCTCACTACACGATATCATTAGGCGTGAGTTCGGGTTTAGCTACGAGGAGGATTTCGCTGCGGCCGAGATTCTAGATTTAGTGCTGCAAGGATTTAGCAAAACACGTAGTGAGGTATTGGGGGGTTTAAGAAAACTTATCAGAGGTTCAAGAACCCTGGTAGTTGGTGCCGGTCCTGGCTGCGAAAAAATTTCTAGGTTTGTGAACCTATACGACGTAGTAGTAGCTGCTGACGGGGCCTTAAGATGTTGTCGCTACGCGGGTGTGGAACCTCAAGTAGTGGTTACGGATCTCGACGGTGTTGACTTAAGCGATTTGGTTTCTTTCAGCGGTTTTATCGTGGTTCATGCTCACGGAGACAACATAAACAAGCTAGTGTTTTGGGCTCCTCTACTAAAGGAGAAAAAAGTTCTGGGCACGTCTCAAGTCCTACACACAACATCTAACATGAGTTTCTCCGGAGGATTCACGGACGGGGATAGAGCTGTTTACTTGGCTCTCGAGAATGGAGCGGTTGAGGTAGGGCTCATAGGTTTCGACTTTGGGGGAGTTGTGGGGAGGTATTCTAAGCCGAACCTGAAAAGCGAGGTCCCAGCAAGCTCTGTAAAACAGAGAAAGCTTTATTGGTGTAAAATCTTAATTGACTTAATGAGGCTGGGTTGCGGATGCAGGATAGAGTACGTGGCGTAACGTTAAGAATTCCTTACAGACTCCACTTAGGTTTTTACAGGTATAGAGACTCACCCTACTTATTCGGGTCTACTGGAGTAGCTGTAGAAGAACCTTACTTAGTAATGAAGGTTTCCAGGATAGAGGGGAGATACTTCATCAAGACTCCTACCACGGAATCTGAAGAAATTATTTCAGAAGTGCTGAGGACGCTTGACGTTAGGGATGGAATCAGTGTGGAGATTAGCGGCTTCCTAAAACACCACGTAGGTCTTGGGTCAAGAACTAAGCTAGTAATGGGTCTACTTAAATCACTTAAAATTCTCGATTACGTTGAGGGGAAGACCCCCATAGATAACTTAGCTAGGAGGCTTGGCGTAGGGCGTGTTTCAGGCATAGGTGTCTACACTTTCCTGCACGGAGGCTTCGTAGCTGATACCGGCGTATACCAAGATAACGGAGTTATCAAGTATCCTGAGTTGCTACTTAGGTTAAGACCTCCTAGATGGAGTATTTTAATCGTAGTGCCTGAGAGTGTTAGAGGCTTCCGTGAGGAGGAGGAAGAAAGTGCCTTAAGTAATGTAGAGCCGCATAAGAACCAAGCAGAACTCTACACTCTCCTCACCTACTTAATCACTTCAGTCAAACTAAGCGATTTCCAGCTCTTCAGTAAAGCATTATCTAAAATACAGTTGTTCGCAGGCCAGTACTTTAGTAGGTATCAGGGCGGTATTTATTCTAGCGAAGAATCCACTCTCGTTGCTGAAACACTGAGTAAGAATGGTGTTACAGCATTAGGGCAGAGTAGTTGGGGACCCACTATCTACGGCTTTGTTGAGAATCAGAGAAGAGCTGAGAGAGTTATTAAAGCGTTAAACGAATTAAGAAATTCTCTTAAGCTGAATTTCTGGGTTACGAAAGTCTCAGGGAAGGGCTACTACCTCCTTTAAATGTTTGTCTCTATTGCATGTTAGTTAATATGTTGTACGTTATTAGCGAGAAGAGAGTGTTTAGGAGTATGAGTAGGTTATACAGCTTTATTAGGTCTTTCTCAGTGAGAGGGTTTCTCAGAACCAGTAACTGAACTAACGTGACCGGAGTTCTCCCCGACTTATTGGGAGCTATTCTGGCGTCCTCTGTCAGTACTACGGGTCTTGGAACACTCTCCTTATTTTTGAATCCGCCAATACTGGTTAGTATGCTGAAGCCGTTGATCACTAGAGGTATGTAGAGCATGAGTGCTAAGTATTCCCTCCTTAGCAGTACAGCTTGAGAAGCTATTAGAGACCCTAGTATGAAGGATCCGCTGTTCCCGTTGAATATTTTTGAAGGATATATGTTGAAGGGGAGGTAACTAAGCAGGAAGAACACGACGAACAAAGCAAATATGAATCCTTCGTTAAGCGGCTGAGGCTTGTCTATAACGCTAGATACTAGTAGAGCGATTGATGAGGTTAGTGCTGCCGTTACCGCGATACCGTTATGCGTGTCGATCATGTTATAAGCGTTTATGGATACCGTGTAAGCTAGCGGTAAAAGTAACGGATACACTAAGTGTATTCTCAGGAAACCAACTAACGGTACGTAAGGTCTCGGTACGTAGGCAATACCCAGTAAAATCGGTAGTGATGGGAGCGTGAGTAAAGCAACTTTCCATAAAGCTCTGAGACCTCTGAAGTCGTCATACAACCCTATCGCTCCAGCAATCATTGCTGCTAAGATGTGGTAGGTTACTAAGGTCGTGTTACTCGTTAGTGAAAGAATCAATCCAGCGAATAATGTGATCATGAACGCGGGTCCGGCGGTTCTAGGTATTCTTGGTTTGCCAGGCTTATGTATATCGGGAGCAACCACCCCTCTACTTTTCTCTATACTTATTGTGATGTAGGTCGACGCTAGCGCGACTACTACAGTCGTTAATACCCACTCGATCACTTACTTCACTCCAGTGATGTTTATTCGTGCATACCTTAAATAATTGCTGAAGTTAGATAGACTTGAGGTAATGAGGTTTGAGGGTTGCTGTGATTCATGAGGCTCCAGTCCCTCCCCAGTCTGCTAGAGAACTACTTACGGAGTTGCTGAGGAGAGGGGTCTCTGTCCTCTACTTAAGGATCTCAAGACTCAATAGTGAGGTCCTAAGAGATGGTGGTTTAAGAATCAGTTACGGTAGTGATCACTCTATCGAGATAGATGGTGGTTTAGTGAGGGGGGTTGGTTCTGTAGCGAGTATGGAAACCCTCCTAAAAAGAGTGAATACTCTGAAACAGTTTGAGATGAGTGGTGTGCTCCTAGTTAATAGTACTGAGGGGTTTCTGAACGCTCGCGATAAGTATAGAGCGACTCAGTTACTAGCTAGCTCCGGAGTTAGAGTTCCTGAAACTAAGATTACGGAAGACGTTTACGTGTTGAGCGAGACTGTCAGAGCTTGGGGTAAGACAGTGATTAAGCCATTGATAGGTAGCATGGGTTACGGCTCACTACTCGTTACGGATCCTGACATAGCCTACATAATAGGTAAGACTTGGCTCAGTCATAGTCAGCCACTCCTACTGCAAAAGTACACCAGGTCTAGAGATCGAGACATAAGAGTCTTGGTAGTGGGTGACGAGATTCTTGGCGCTATATATAGATACAAACCCGTGGATACCTGGAAAACCAACGTAGCTCAGGGTGCGAGAGTCGAGAAAGCACCGATAGATACTGAGCTAGCAGAGATATCAATGAGAGCTACTAAGACTCTGAAACTAGATTACGCAGGAGTTGACGTAGGTGAGACCGAGAATGGCTACGTAGTTTATGAGGTTAACGCGATGCCTAACTGGCAAGGCTTCTACGCAGGTACGGGGATTAATCCAGCCCCAAAAATAGTAGACTACCTACTGAGTAAACTGAGAAAGTAGTTCCTGCTCAGAAACGAAACGACTAAGTGCTCCTTACTTAACTGTGGAGGCTGTAAGACTCTGAGTGAGCTTAGACTCAAGCCAGCTAGTGCGTGTTTTTTAAACACGCAGTTTCGAGAATGCTTTGCTCAAGCTCCTGCTTTCTAGGGTCTTAAAAACGTACTTGACTCTCATCTCAGTAATCCCCTTAATCATCGCTATCTCGTCTATAGTGGAAGAAAGTTCTTCGTTATTAGTAGCGACTACCTTGATTAGGAGCGGGTACTCACCACTCACCTCATAAATCTCCAGAATGTTTGGTTTTTCTCGTAGTTCCTCTATGATGTTCTTCATGTATTGTGGGGTTACCTTAATCTCTACGTAAACCTGCTGTATGAAGCCGAGCTTATTTAAGTCTACGTCGATCGTGTAGCTCCTTAAAATTTTGTTGTTTCTTAGTTTCTTAACTCTTACGTATATTGTTGACTCACTAACGTTCAGGTCACGCGCTAGTTGTCTGAACGGGGTTCTGGAGTCTTCAAGTAATTTAGCAAGTATTTTGGTGTCTAGCTTATCGATCTCCACGTTCTCAGACATGTTAGGCACACCTAATACCAAATCTGTTTTCTATTACTAGGTAATAATCGTTATTCACTTCCTCAATATCTATGAGGGAGAGCCCGTACTTAATAATGATTTCTACGTACTTCTGTACTTCACCCACGTTCTTGATCATCACCTTAACCCTCTCTCCGCATTCCATTGTGCTGCTCAATTCCTTGAATAGTTCATTAGCTTCTTTAATGTTCCTCACACTCTTCCGGGTCTGCAACACGTGATCTCCTCTCGTGTTTATTGCGTTCTTATTTAATTAATCTGGTGATTTAATGTTTTAGGGTGTAAGTGTCTCGTGGGTGAGAGAGTTAACGATATATTCAACTTAGTGTTTAAGGCGTCGGAAGTTCTTAAGACGGTTATTCATAGGACCCCAGTATTTCACTCGGTTTTCTTCTCTTCCCTCACGGGGAAGTCCGTGTACCTAAAACTTGAGAATCTTCAGAAGACAGGGTCTTTTAAGGTTAGGGGTGCTTACTTCAAGATATATACACTACCTAAAGAAGTTAGATCTAGAGGGGTTATCGCTGCTTCTTCAGGTAATCATGCGCAGGGTGTTGCGTACTCAGCTAGAGAATTAAGCATACCTTCCCTGATAGTCATGCCTGAGACCGCACCAACGTATAAGGTAAACGCTGTTAAGTCTTACGGTAGTGAGGTCTTACTGCACGGTCAGATATATGATGACGCCTTCAAGAAAGCTCTAGAACTTAGTGAGGAGAGAGGAATGACCCTCATACACCCATTCAATGACCCCTACATCATAGCTGGTCAAGGGACTATAGGGTTAGAGATATTCGAGGACGTTAACACGGTAGATACTGTGGTCGTGCCGATCGGTGGTGGCGGTCTAATATCTGGTATTGCTTTAGCTATTAAGAAGCTTAGTGGTGGGAGGATCAAGGTAGTTGGCGTAGAGCCTTCTGTAGCAGCTAAGACTAAGCTATCTTTGAGTATGGGTAGGCCAGCGGCCGTGTCGCCGCAACCATCACTTGCTGACGGGGTCTTAACTAAGAGTTTAGGTGACTTAACTTTTGAGATAATTCGTGATTACGTTGATTTAGTTCTGGAGGTTGAGGAAGACCAGATCGCGAGAGCTATCTACTTACTACTAGAGAGAACTAAGCTACTTGCTGAGGGTGCTGGAGCACTCCCCATAGCTGCACTACTATCCAGGGGTGAGGAGATTCCCGGTAAGAACGTCGTAGCTGTTATTAGTGGTGGGAATACTGACCTAACAACTCTCTACAGGATCTTAATGAGGGGCTTAATGCGTGAAGGCAGAATCGCTAGAATAACTCTCTCCTTGAAAGACGTTCCAGGAAGTCTAGAGAAAGTCTTGAAAATACTTGCTGACTTAAGATGCAATATCCTAGATATACAGCATGATAGGTTTGATCTAGACATAAAGCCCGGTTACGCTAAAGTTAAGATACTGATGGAGGTTCCGAGCGAGCAAGTAATTAAGACAGCTATCACGAAATTACGTGATTTGGGGGTTGAGGTACTTGAGTGATCCCGCGTTCCTCTTCACTACAGCATTACTAGTAGAGACTCTCCCTGAGAACTACGAGGTATTAGTTAGGGTTTTGAGTTCATTGAAGGAGAACCTGAGAAAGTTAGGGTATGTTTGTAGTGTTGAGGAACACTCATACGTTTGCGGGTCTTCAGATACTCTAATTAAGATCCTCCCGCAACCCCACGGTGTTGAGGCTAGAGTGATTGAAGCACGATACTTCGTAGTTAAGGTATCCGTAGACTCGTTAATTCCGGAGAAGCTGGTGTTAGTTAATGACTTGATCGCGTCTCTGCTTAGAGAAGCAGGTCTCAAGTATAGGAGAGTAGAGTGAAGAAATTATAAACTGTTTTTGCGGTTATTGAGGAGAGAGCTGGAATCAAAAATATAGCGTCCTTAATCCCGTAACCACCAACGATTATTGATTTCGTTTTAAAGAAAGTCACGTATCTCAGGTTAAGTAGGTCTACACCTACTAACGCGGCTAGAGTACTAGCAGAGTATGTCAACATAAATAAAGTGTTTGAGTCTATCAAGTAGTGTGTGCCTACAGCAAGCACTAGCATAACTGTCGCGGCGACACTAGAAGCTAGCGAGATAAGTATGCCTTTCTCGAAAACCATAATCGAGAACCTGTTGTAAGTTATCGCTAGGAAAGAAAGCATCAGGAGGTAAGTAGTGAGGTGTTCAGGTAATCGGTAAACCGCGTAAATACCTAGTATCAACGCTAGAAGAACCGGGAAGACTAAACCAGATAAGCTTACGTAAATTCTTAATTTCTGAGTAGTTTTCAACTTAATCTTCTGTAGTACTCTTAAGTTGTCATGGCTTAAGTCAATCACCTTCAGTAAATCACCACTAACAGACTTACTAACCAAGAAGAACCTGATTCTATCACCGTAGCATAGTAGTAGGGTTAGTATCGTAGATAAGTATGTCATGTACTCGGTACTCAGACCTAGGAGTAAGCACAACTCACGAAATAGCAAGAACGTCACTATAGGGTAGGTAGCTTCCTTAATACATCTCCACCGAATATTTTATGAGGAACCTAATTCGTTTTAAGACGTTACCCTCGCTCGGAGCACCTGCTCTAAGCTCATTTATTATTCCGTATAGCTATATCTGGTGTGGGGTTGGTTTTGTCTGTGGTTCTGCGTGGATTGGTGGATTCCGTGGATCTAGCGATTTATTCTTATGTTAAGCCTGGAGCGCCGCACAGGTATTCTCTAAGATTTAAAGACCTGAGACCTTACGTGGCTTTACTGACTTCAGCTTTAAGGAACTACTTAAGATCTGCTGAGTTAGGGGTTAGTGTTGCTTCAGGGTCTTTAGGCTTCGTTGATGTTGGTTTAGGGACGCTTGTAAGAGACTCTATTCAAGACAACATATCTTATCTTAGGAGGGTTCAGCTACCTGAATTCCACGTATTCATGATTCCAGCATGTATTGCTGCTTCCTACACCCTAAAAATGAAGGATAGGTTTGTGCTACAGACATTCTTAAGTGCTAGGAAGTCACTCTTAAGTTATGCAGGTCCTCAAGAAGTTCTGAGGATCTACGAAGCTTTAAGAAACGCTGGTGGTGAGGTGGGTAGGCTGCTCTACGAGTTAGGTGTGACGTCCAGTAGAATAGTGGCGGAATCATTATCTCTTGAGGAATTCTTAAACGTGCTTTCCAGTAACTACAAGTACTTAAGCTTCGCGACAACCAGGTATAACTATGTTCTGGAGGCCTCAAACGCTTTCATTAAAGAATATGAGAGAGAAAATGACTGGAACGCCTCAGCAATCGCTTCATACTCTACACTACTAAACGCCTTAGGAGTCAATATCAAGCCCCCTCACAAGATTGAAAGCAGGGAAGACTTCAAGAAAATCTTAAGTCTAGACCTGGAATTAAGTAGCAAAAACGTAGACTATACACCACTCATACCACCACTCACTGAAGCCATACTAATAAGCCTCTTAACAATTTACCCGCCTAAGCAATAAATAATATGATTTTGGTAGCCGGGCGGGGATTCGAACCCCGGTCACGGGGGCACTCCCCAGAGGACCAGAGCCCCGCATCCTTGGCCGCTAGACGACCCGGCTACTCAGGTGCCGCCGCGGGGATTCGAACCCCGGACCTCCGGATATCCCCAGGACCGGCCGTATGAGTCCGGCGCTCTGCCCGCTAAGCTACGGCGGCACCAATAACTACTATAATAACTCACCTTAAAAATGTTCTCGCACACGCTTTTAGTTCTTTCATAGAAGTGGCGGATCCCAGTTTGAGGGGGCTGCGAGGCCTCGCGGACCTCACTGCCCCCTCAACGCGGCCGGCTTAACTTCCGGGATCTGACGAGTCCGGGTGTTTCCCGACCGCTATGACCGGGACCGCCATAATTCTTTGTTCGAGAGGGTTTTTAAGTCTTATCTTGCTGTGTTTATAGGTTTCGTAGAAACGATTAGTTGGGGGTCCCTTAAATGAGGTTAGGTTTTGTCTTATCAAGCTTAGTTACTGTTTTGGTTATTGCTTACGTGATATTTTCTTTATATATTCCGCAACAAGATTTAGGAGGTGTTGAGATCTTGGGTGAGGAATTACTTCTTCCTCTCCCTAGGAAGATAACTGTCGTTACTGTTGAAGAAGCTATTCTTCTTAGGAAGAGTATTAGGGAGTGGAGAGATGCCCCAATAACTGTTGAGCAGTTATCAATGATTCTCTGGGCTTCGCAAGGAGTGGTTGAGGATGTGGATGGGTGGCTCAGGAGAGCTGCTCCAAGTGCTGGAGCTACTTACCCTCTGGAGGTTTACGTAGTTATTGGTGAGGGAGGCGTTTCTTTAGGTGACGGGAGCTATATTGAGGCAGGGGTCTACAAGTACGATTACGTGAGACACTCACTAAAGTTAATTAAGAGAGGAGATCTCAGAAATGATTTATGGAGAGCTACGTTAAGGCAGGACTGGGTTAGGGAAGCGCCAGTAAGCTTAGTTATATGTGCTGTCTACGAGAGAACTACGTGGAGATATGGTGAGAGGGGGGTTAGGTACGTACATATTGAGGTAGGTCATGTAGGCCAGAATATTTACTTAATGAGTACGGCTCTAGGCTTAGGAACCGTCGCTATAGGAGCTTTCCACGATGATGAGGTAGCTAGGATAGTTGATGCTCGACGTGATGAACGCCCGCTGTACGTGTTCCCTGTAGGAGTTCCTTTAAGACCTCACAAAACAGATTTCAGGGAGCTTCAAGAACTCTATTCTAGGCTGAGAAGATGAGTAGAGCTAGGGAAACCTACTTTTGTCTTAGACTAGTTGAGTATACATCTATTCCTCTAGCGTTCTGCATAATGCTCTACATACTAAGCGGCTACGGTATTATTTCCCCGATCTTCAGTTTGGTTGGACTCACATACCATGTATCAGTCAGGATACACACGCTCCCACTCTTGAGGTTTGTGACCGCAGTACTGACTATACTCCACACCTACGGAGGTGTTGTGTTAATCTTGAGTAGACATGTAAGGAATGAGAAGATTAAAGAACTAATCAAGCTGTCTACTCTAGTAGTACTCCTCGTATTTTTATTTTTAATCGTGTTGAGTGAGCTTAGAACGGTATTCAGTCTTACATAAGTACTTAGTTTTAAAGTTTTCGCATTTATTAATCTTTCCTCTGTAATTTAGTAGGTGATGCGTTTATGGAGGTAGGCAGGACTCCTTTCGTGACCGGGATAGCTATACTTCTAGCAGGTGTCTTGATAGTTGTTTTTGGTGCTTTCCTAGCTTTTGACGCGTACCTTAATTACAGACCTCTACTACCTGCTGGAGAGGATCTGCAGTCTTCTATCACCAATACCGTGTATGAGTTACTAAACCTGGTTATTAAGTTGGGTTTTCTTGGAGCTATGATATGGGCGGGCTCAATACTTTTAGGGAAAGGTATTGATCTTTTTAAGGCTCTTTACGTTAAAGAGAAAAAACCTAAAGAGTCTGAGGAGAGTAAGAAGTGAATACTCTCCTTAAGCTAGGTATAGGTTTAGTAGCTTTCCTAGTATTGAGCGGCTTACTAATTCCGGCCGCGATCTTTGTTTACGAGCTAGTAAGTAAGCCTGACTTAATAGATCTTAAGACCTCATACGAGCAAATTAACGAGACTTCTACTAAGTTAGTATTTAGCGTAACTTATAGAGGCACTATTCCCTTAAGTGATGTCAAGATTGAGATACTCAATAAAACACTATATTTCGGTGATTTACCTAAAAACACCACACTCACTAGGTACGTAGTACTTAATGTTGGTGCACCCCCAGAACACCCGGAAGTCTCAATGAGTTTAAAGATTGCCGAGATTTACAGTCTTGAGTTAAGGATGAGAGGTGTTGGGTAGTGAGTGAGAAAACCAGTGTTAAGAAAGTAGTAAGCACTATCGTGATCGGAGTTCTCACAGGGATCTTCTATTACTTCATCTACATAGTTTTGCTCCCAACAGTATTTTCTAGAATCTTTCCAGGTACTGAGATTCTTGAAGTACCTATTCTTTGGTTGCTAGCTTTCGCGCTCTTTACGGGTTTGGGTATAGCGAATTCCCTACTTAGAGAACACCCGGTCTCACTACCTCTTAAACTCCTATCTAAGATCTTAGGAGCTCTCATAGTATTAACACTGCTGAATTTCGGGGTGATTAGGGGGGAGGTCGTCATGGAGGGAACCGTGATTGAGTATAGCCTAGATATCTCATTACCGCTTTACGCAATAATACTTTTCAGTATGTTGATGTTTCCTTAATCGCTAAAACCCTGAACACATAAACAAATAAAAACCATCACGTGCGTCTT
>CALIBI010000016.1 GCA_938045815.1 uncultured Sulfolobales archaeon
CGGATACGGAGTCGTGATTGAGGATTTTGACGGCAACTTATTCGTTGATCTTAATTCCGGTATTGCTGTCATGAATGTCGGGCACAGCCACCCTAGGATAGTTAAGGTCGTTGAGGAGCAGGTCAAGAAATTAATGCATTATTCTCTCACGGACTTCTACTACGAGGAGGTAGTTGAGTATTCTGAGAACCTGTCTAGGGTAATCCCTATCCCAGGCAAGAAGAAATTCTTCTTCGGTAATAGCGGTGCTGAAGCTATTGAGGCAGCGATGAAGATTAGTAAGGGTAGTGCTGGGGGTAAGAGACCCTACATAATAGCGTTCATAGGCGCGTTCCACGGGAGAACACATGGAGCTATGTCACTAACAGCCAGCAAACCAGCACAGAGAAAAGGCTTCCAGCCACTACTCCCCGGAATCATCCATATACCCTACCCATACCCGTACAGGTGTCCATTCCACGTAGATCCTGAGGAGTGTGGTGACGCGGTAATAGGGTTTATGGAGGAGTGGATATTCAGGAGAATGGTAGACCCTACAGAGATTGCGGCAGTGTTTGTGGAGCCTATACAGGGTGAGGGAGGCTACGTAGTACCGCCTGATGATTTCTTCCCCAAGCTTAGGAAGCTAACGAGAGATAATGGGATACTGCTAGTTGCTGACGAGGTTCAGAGCGGGTTTGGGAGAAGTGGTAAGTGGTTCGCGATAGAGAATTGGGGTGTGGACCCAGACCTAATAACTATGGCTAAGGCAGTAGCTTCAGGTATACCGTTAGGTGTGGTTGGCGGGAGAGAAGAAGTAATGAATCTACCTCCAGGATCTCACGCAAGCACTTTCGGAGGCAACCCCATAGCCCTGAAAGCCGCGACAGAAGTCATAAAGATAATTGAGAGCGAGAAGCTTCTTGAGAACACTAAGAAGGTTGGTGACTACGTTATGAGAAGAGCGAAGGAATGGATGGATCAGTACGAGATAGTTGGTGATGTTAGGGGGAAAGGATTAATGATAGGTATAGAGTTAGTTAGGAACAAAGAAACTAAAGAGTACGCTAAGAAAGAACTGGAGTCTTTCCTGATCAAGTGTTTCAAGAGAGGTGTTGCGGTAATAGGTGCCGGGTTCTCAGCTATAAGGATAGCTCCACCCCTAGTCATATCGCAGGAAATAATGGAGAGATCTATGAACATAATGGAGGAAGTCCTTAAGGAGGTTATGAGGGAACACAGTATTGCTTGAGGAAACAGTAATTGACGCGTTGAAGAATCTTAAGTCAGCTACTTTTGAGGAGCTACGTAAGTATCTGCGTGAGGAAAAGAAAGAAGAATTTCTGGACTTAGAGTTAAGAAGAATCTTAGCAAGACTTGTTAAGGAGGGTAAAGTAGAGAAAATACCTGACCCAAGAAAAAACAAGTTTCTATTTAGTGTTAGGTCTTACTAAATTTATTATTTTTCCTGCTACAAACTAGCAATCCTTAGGAGGAAGCTCTCTAGATGATGACTACGCAGCCAACTGTTTGGTGGGGCCGCGGGGATTTGAACCCCGGACCACCAGCGATCCGGAGGTATTCCTCGGGGAGACTTCCCCAGGCTGGCATCCTATCCAAGCTAGACGACGGCCCCCACCAAAGAATTTGTTTAAGTTATCTTTTAAATGTTTAATCTTGATTAAAAATTGGTTGAGAAGCTTGGTGAGGCTTTTCGTGGCTGTCGAGATAGAAAACAGCGATGTTTTGAGGGACATAATTAAGTTTAGAGATGCTGTAGTGTCTTGCTCCAGAGGGAAAGGGATTAAAGGCGTTGAAGACGAGAACATACACCTAACCCTAAGATTTATTGGTGAGGTTCACGAGAACTACGTTCCTCAAATAAGTGAGTGCGTAGCACGTGCTAGCGAATTCACTAAATTCCAGATAAGGATCGAGGGTGTGGGTGCGTTCCCTTCCGTGAGCAGGCCTAGAGTGTTGTGGGTCGGGATCACTGAAGGCTTCGATAAGTTGAGGTCTATCAGGAGTAAGCTAGAAGAATGTTTAAGAAGATTCACGGAGCCCGACAGAGAGGAATTCGTACCACACATAACTGTTGGTAGGGTGAAGGGTTCCTACGACCCAGCATGCCTCAGGAACGTGGTCTCGACGTACGAAAGCACCATATTCGGATTCACGCAAGTAAGTAAAGTGAAACTAAAGAGGAGTATTTTAAGACCTGAAGGTCCTGTATACATGGACGTCGCCGTAATTGATTTAAAGGATGGTTGAGTTGAGTGAGGATCTACATAAGCTGCTTGAGGATGTTAAGAAAGAATTAAGACCAACAGAGGAAGAAGTAAGGAGAGGTTCCGAACTATTCAAGGAAATAAAAGAGTTGGTAGAGTCTTCTCTGAACATAAGCTACGACTTCATAGTTTCTTTAGAGGGTTCGTTCGCCAAGGGAACCTCAATCAGGGGGGATATAGATCTTGACGTCTTCATACTAGTGAGAAAGAAAGACTTAAGTAATGAGTGGATCGAGGAGCATATCATAAAACCCTTACTAGAGAGTGAGTTGAGTAAGTATCAGCTCCAGCTTAAGTACGCCTCACACCCATACATAACACTACGAACAGAAGGCTTCGAGATAGACGTAGTGCCAGCTTACTGGGCTGAAGACCCTGAAGAAATAATGACTGCTGTTGATAGAACCCCTTTCCACACTAGGTACGTGAATTCCAGACTGAGTAATTACATGAGAGACGAAGTAAGACTACTGAAGAAATTTCTGAAGAGTATAGGTATTTACGGAGCAGAAGTAAGAGTTGAGGGCTTTTCAGGGTACCTCACCGAACTAATCATAATAAAGTACGGCTCGTTCATCGAGGCTCTTAAAGCTATGAGTGGGTGGCGTGAGGGCGAGGTAGTAATAATCGATGAAGAAACGACACGCGAGCTTCTAACACCCAGAGAACTTAGGAAGATATTTAGAGATAATGCCCTGATAGTGCCAGACCCTGTTGACCCGAGAAGAAACGCTGCTTCCGCAGTCTCTGAGAGAGCTTTAAAAATAGCCGTAATAGCTTCCAACACATTCATCACCAAGCCATCGAGAAAACTGTTCTTCTACGAACCGCAAGTAAAGCCTCTTGACGAGTTGACTAGGTTTCTTGACGAGAGTGGGAGAACGGTTCTCTTACTCAGGTACTCAGTCCCTAAAAACTTGCCTCCAGACGTTTTATGGGGGGAGCTCAAGAGAGTTGGTAGGAGAGTAGCTAGTTTGTTAGGAAATTACGGATTTTATGTAGTGGATTACGACTTCTGGAGTAACGAGCTAGACCATGCCATCATAGCTTTAGACTTAGCTCACAGAGGTTACTTACCTCCCTACGAGGTTAGAGCAGGACCTCCAAAAATATGTAGGGGGCTCCTGAACTTTGTAGCTAAACATAGTTCTTCAGAAAAAACACTAGCTGTTTGGGTAGCGAGAGACAACTTACCTAAAGCAATAATTAGGAGGAAATACAAACACGCTCAAGAACTACTAAACTTCCTCGGTAGTAAGGAACTCTCAGCTAAAGACTTGACCTTCTTAAGCGTCATTAACGAATTCGTAGGTATTCCTGAAGACCTCAAGAAAAACAAGGATTTCATGACCTGGCTCACTTCCTTCGTTACGAAGAAATACCCATACGTAGAGCTTCAATGCACTTAAAAACCTTGCTACGAATAAATCCTCAAGGTGTTTAGATGCCGCTAAGAGAGAACATAATTGACGCAAGATTTAATGGGAGAGAAGTAGAGTTCAGAGTTCTTGGAGCCTCAGAACCTATTAGGGGAATTATTGACGAGGTTTCTAGGTACGAGATAGGTGTAGTATCGAAAGATAAGGTATACGTCCTCTTCAGACACGCTATCTTAACAGCTACTGTAGAGCCTTCAGACCTCCACGGCTTTAGTACTGAACAACTAAATGATACGGTAATTAATGCCGAGCTAATAGGTGTTGAGCTAGAACTTCACTTAATTGACGGGTCCGTTGTTTCGGGAACACTATCTAAGATATCTAGGTATGAGATAGGTATTAGGGCAGGCGATAGAGGATTAGTAATACCTAAGTCCTCAATAACGTATGCTGTGGTAAAATCCCAGCAAGCGAAGGGATAAATCCGGTACTGACTCCCTCCCTAGGTTGATTAACTAAATTTCCTCGTAGTCTCTAACTTCCTTCAGTACCTCAGGACTAACAACATACTGAATCAAGGTTCCTATTTTTCTCCTCAACTCTGCTAGCTGGACTGGGTAAACGTAGAGAGGGGTAGCGTGATCAATTCCTAAGAGAGCGGAAATTAACTTCGTAGCTAATTCCTCCCTCACAACACCTGTAGTGATTGTTTGAGCCGGGATTAACTCCACATATATCGGCAACATGAGTTTCTCAGCATCCTCCCCCACTACCTCCTTCGCAAGCATCAACTCAGATTTACGAAACATGTGTATGTCACCACTTAAAGTGAGGACATGCGGGTAGTCTTCTTTCAGGAGCTCAGTGAGTGTTTTTCTTTTTGCCGCCACATAACTATTCACGACTCTTAATTCTCTCTCCAGCAGGTACTCAAGAGTCCTGTCCTCACTCATGTGTGCAGACCTCACAAAACCTTATGAGAGCTCTCACCGAACGTCTACATCGCAACAAAACTTATATACGTGCTTTACGCGATAAGATCTGCTTAATGCGTTTCCTCCTAATCTTATCCTCCCTCTCCCTCTCCTCAAACTTCATCCTCAGGTACTTTATGGTGGCTCTAAGTCTAGGTATTATGAGGTTTTCTAGAGCGTTGACTTTCCTCTTGACTTTCTGAACCTCCCTACCAACCTCAAGTAAAGATATCTCTGTTTCAGCTAGCCTAATTATTCTTTTCACTAAGTCCTCATAACACTCACTCACTTCCTTGAGCGTGATCGGGTATGCCGTAGGGTCGTAACGACCCTCAATAACTTCATGTTCAAGTAAAGGTAATTTAACGCCCGCAACTATCCTCGAACCAACGACAACACTGAAAGACTTCACTCTGATATTCGAGAATTCCTCGAATGTCCAGGGTGCTACGTATGAGGAAACCCTTATCAATTCCCTCTCGCACTTCACGATCTCTTCATGAATCCTCAACCTATGCTCTACTACCTCCCTGTACAGAGCTACTAGTTCTTGCGTTAAGATTAGTAACCTATCTCTGAGTACTCGGTGAAGCCTCCTAGCAGTCGCTAACCTACGCCTTAATCGTATAAACTCTATCTTAGTAGGCCTAGCTAGTCTGAGCATCTGCTGCGACACTAATCCCCACCGAAGACCTGTACTTCGGGTGGTATTTCTGTATGTTCTCGATACTTATTAACTTCAGCTCCTCCTCAGGCAAGACTGAAAGAACTTCCCAACCTAGGTCGAGAGTAGTCTCAATATCTCTTCGTTCGTTCTCCCCCTGATTTACGAACTTCCTCTCAAATAAGTCAGCGAAGTTTAGGTATTTTCTGTCTCTCTCGCTAAGAGACTCAGCGCCTATTATGGCTGAGAGTTCTCTTAAGTACTGACCTTCAGTGTAGGCAGCTATCATCTGCATGAAGACCTGATAATGATCTTCCCTAGTCTTCCCCGGACCTATACCGTCTTTCATTAGTCTGGAGAGGGATAGCAGAACATCAACAGGTGGGTATATACCCTTCCTAAACATATCTCTCGAGAGAACTATCTGACCCTCAGTTATGTAGCCAGTTAAGTCAGGTATTGGGTGCGTTATGTCGTCATCAGGCATCGTCAGTATAGGCATTTGAGTAACAGATCCTTTCTTGCCTGCCACCTTACCTGCTCTCTCGTATATGGTTGCTAAGTCCGTGTACATGTAGCCAGGATAACCCCTCCTACCAGGAACTTCCTCTCTAGCTGCTGAGAGCTCGCGTAACGCTTCAGCGTAATTCGTCATGTCACTCATTATCACTAAGACATGTACGTCGTGCTTCCAGGCAAGAAACTCTGCCGTCGTTAGAGCTACTCGAGGAACAGCTATCCTCTCTATCACTGGGGAGGAGGCTGTGTTAATGAATGAGATCACGTTCTCCACGTTCTTAGCTTTCTTGAGTGATTCTATGAAGAAGTAGGCTTCCTCGTAAGTCACCCCTATAGCCGCGAAAACTACAGCAAACCTTTCCTCCTTACCTCTCACGGTGGCTTGCCTAACTATCTGAGCAGCTATCCTGTTATGCGGTAACCCAGCCCCACTAAATATCGGTAGTTTCTGCCCCCTCACTATAGAGAAGAGAGCATCTATAGCGGAAACCCCTGTCTCTATAAATTCTGACGGCGGCTCCCTCATAGCAGGATTTAGCGGGGCTCCGTTAACGTCTAACCAGTCCTCAGGGATTATTCTAGGACCGTTATCGATCGGGTTTCCTAAGCCGTCGAAGATCCTCCCAAACATGTCTAGAGATACTGGGATCTTCAGAGTCTCCCCCTTAAACCTAACCCTTATTGAGTCCACGTTTATCTCGCTGACACCGCCGAAGACCTGAATAATGCTTACGTCCTTACCTACATCTATGACTTGACCTACTCTAGAATCACCGTTAGGTAAGACTACCTCAACTACCTCACCGTACTTAATCCCCTCAACAGATCTAACGAGTAGTAGAGACCCTCTAGCACTCAACGCCCTCCTAACTTCCTTAACACTTAAGCTAAGAACCACCTGACCCACCCGCTCGCAACTTCCTGAAATAATCATCTATGTTCTTAACTATGTCTTCGTAAACCTTCCTGAATTCTTCGTTACGTACTTCCTTCATCCTAGCTATGCGTGAGATCACAGGAGCTTCCCTAATCTTAGCGAGAGGCACGCCCTCACTTAAAGTTCTTGAGGCTTCCTCGTAGAACTTAATTATGATGTCCAGCATGAGGACTGTCTTCTCTGGAGAGCTGTAAGCATCTATTGGGTGGTAAGCACTTTGTTGCAGGAAGTCCTCCCTAATCATCTTGGCTACGTCTAGGAGTAGCTTATCAGGGTCTGGAAGAGCTTCAGGACCTACCAACCTAACTAATTCCATCAACTCAGACTCTCTCTGAAGGATTCTCAGAGCTTCGTAACGTAGTTTCAGCCAGTTCTTGAAGTCACGCTCCCACCATCTAGCTACGGTCTCCACGTATCGAGAATAGCTAAGTAACCAGTTAATCGCGGGAAAGTGCCTCCTGTTAGCTAGCGACACGTCAAGAGCTAGTAGGGCTCCGATGTATCTGAGCGTGTTGGTGGTGACCGGCTCGCTGAAGTCTGCTCCTGGAGGGGATACAGCTCCTAGGATAGTTAGTGATCCCACCCTCTCTGGATTACCTAAAGTAACTACCCTACCAGACCTCTCATAGAATTCCGCAAGTCTTGAACCTAGGTAAGCAGGGAAGCCCTCATCACCGGGCATCTCCTCAAGCCTAGCACTTATCTCCCTCATTGCTTCAGCCCACCTAGAGGTTGAGTCAGCAACCATGAGAACGTCATACCCCATATCCCTGAAATACTCACCTATGGTTACCCCCAGAAAGACGCTAGTCTCCCTAGCGGCCACAGGCATGTTAGACGTGTTAGCTATGAATATAGCTTTTTCTGAGAGAGGCCTGCCTGAAGCAGGATCAGTGAGTTTTCTGAAACTATGTAGTGCGTCAGCCATCTCATTACCTCTCTCACCACACCCAACGAATATGTTGACTTGAGTTCTGCTCCACTTAGTTAAGGTATGCATAAGTACTGTCTTACCGCTCCCGAAACCTCCCGGTACTGCAGCCTTACCACCCCTCGCTATCGGGAACATCATATCCAGCACCCTAGTTCCGGTTATGAGTGGCTCAACAGGTTCTAGTCTAGTCTTGTAAGGTCTTGGCTTACGTATAGGCCACTTACTCGCTAGCCTTACTTCCTCCCTCCTCCCCCCACCAACATCAATCACAGCTATAGTTTCCTCGATAGTATAGTCGCCGTCGGGAGCTAACTCCTTCAACACGCCTGAGATTCCCGGAGGCACCATGATTTTGTGTAGTAGTATGGGGGTTTCTTGCACGTATCCTAAGATACTGCCGCCCTCTATCTTATCACCCGCCTTAACACCCGATCTAACGAAGAACCACTTAGCGTCTCTCGATAAAGCAGGTAATTTAACTCCCCTACCCACGAAAGCTCCGTAAAGCTCACCAATAACTGACAGAGGTCTCTGGAGCCCGTCATACACTCTCCCCACAAGACCTGGACCTAATTCTGCCGAGAGCAAGCCTCCAGTACCTTCAACAGGCTCCCCAACACGCAGTCCTGAAGTATCCTCATACACCTGTATGAACGCTCTATCACCTTGCAGCCCGATAACCTCACCTATGAGTCTCTCCTCACCCACCAAGACTACCTCGTAAACCATCGAACCCTCCATACCCTCAGCTACTATTAAGGGGCCTGAGATCCTCAATATCTTGCCTCTAACCAACACTCACACCTCAATGCTAATACCTAAATAAGACTTAATCATACGTAAGTAATAATCCCTCACATCTATTCCAGAAACTTCCTTAGAGCTAGGAACGAACACTACTAGGGGTTCCCTCCCAACCTTCTGCACCTTATCAGCTACCAAATCTCTAAACCTGTACTGTATTATTACGAGACCGACGGAAGGATCTTCATAAAGTTTCGCTAGAGACTCACCCAACCTCTTCTTAAGCTCAGCAATGTCTTCAGTCTCAGAAACCTCGATGAACCTCTTAACACCGACTAGCTTGAAGCCATTAATGAATCCTAAATCACCAATCACTACTATGTCTTTCTTACTTGGTAATCGACTCATAAAGTCCTAACCACCTCCCCACTTCCTCCCTAATTAGGTCTGGTGAGTACCCAGAATTAATTAAGTGTACTACGTAAGAAAGAAGAGAAAACTCAAAATCCTTAAGGAGTAGGTAATCAAGTAACGTGTCAGCAGAGACCGGGAGTGACTTAAGTATGTTGTGGCAAAAATGTGTTGGCAAGACAGACAACACGTACTCGAAGTCATGCGTGCTCCTAGAAGTCCTAAGTATGACTTCTCTTTGTTTCTGCGTTAGCGTAGTGACAACAGCTCTTAAGTCTCCTCCCTCCAGCAAAGTCTTCCTTAGAGATGGCTTAGCCTCCTCGAACTCTTTAAGAAACTCCACACATCTAAGTCCGTAAGAAGAAACGTTCAGTTTCCTTAAAGTATTCTCAAGGCTCCTGAAGTAAAAAGCACTTAATTTTCTAGAGAACACACCAACATCTAACTCACTAATCTTCATCCTCCTATATTCCCCGAGAATCGCGGATATTACCTCACTCATAAATCCTTTCTTACTCATTATCGAAATAACCTCACTCACTTCCTTAGCTGTCTTAAGAGATTCCGCTATGGGTGTGTCTAAATACGTGGTTTCTCTCAGTCCAGCACTCATGATGCCTGTTAAGTCACTAATTACGTACTTACTTATGTAGAGATCTATTAAGTTCACCACATCCTCAGAAGGCTTAATTAAGCGTATCACGTTCCTCAAATCACTTTCCCAGCACTTCAGCAGCTTAGAGTATATTAGTGTGCGAGATAGTGGTAAATCACTCCTCAGTTCCCTACCAACACATGAGCTAATCTCAAAACCCTGCAAAGCAGATAGTAGGCCAGTGAATGTGTAGGTCACTAACTCATTAATTCTCCTCATGTTTTCCGGGTGTAAGGTTCTGTGGGTGCGTATCTTGATGTAATTAAAGAATATCTCGTCATTCACTGAAACAACCACCAAGCTAACCTCCAAAAACTTCATTGTTTAGTTTTTTGTATATAATGGAAAGCAGTCTCTCAAGTCTGGTAGTGTAGGTATTATCTAAACCTAAAGACCCATCTTCTAATTCCACTAATACACCACCCACGCTCTCCGGAGGGAGTATCTTTATTTCCTTGACTCTACCCTCAATACCCAGCTCCCTCAACACATCCTTAATTAAGGGGACATCCCTCTCAACAACACCTACGTTTATCTTCTGTTCAGTGTGTAGCTCGTTAAGGCATTCAGTAATTAACTTTTTAAGAGAGTTTCTTCTTTCTGCATTACCTACTTCTTTAATCTTGCTTAAGATTTCTTCCCTTAATTCCTTGACTATTTCGTTTTTTAGGTTGAGGAGTCTCATGCTTACTTCTAAGTTCTTCTCACTTAATTTCTTCGATAGTTCGTCTCTCAACTCTCTTAACTCAGCTTCCTTCACTAACTCATATCTTCTTGAATACTCCCTCATAGCCTCATCTAGTATCTTCTTAGCTTCCTCCTCAGCACTCTTTATTATGGCGTCTGCTTTAGCTCTCGCTTTCTTCAGAATCTCAGCACGTAACGCCTCTAGGCTCATGTCTCCATCCTCTGCAGGCTTAAGACCTAGATTGGTAAGCCAGCAACTAACGTTGTTAGCAGATACCCGAGAACCATCCCCAGTATACCGAGCATCTCGACGTAAGCAGCAAGTATTAGTGAGGGGACCAGCATTCTCCCCCCAGCTTTAGGTAACTCAACTATGCCAGACATACATATGACTCCCTGATACCAGGCAGAGAATAACTCAGCAACCATTACGAAAGCACCTATACCTAAGAACGCGGCCGCTTTAAGCCAAGTTACTTCAGGAATTCCCGGCAGAACGGACGTAAGACCTAGCAGTGTGAATATGAATCCATAGAATGTTTGAGTCATCGGCAGAGAAGAGAGTATGAGGACCTGCTTAAAACTACCTGGATCTTCAGATATGACGGAAAGACCTGCTGACGCAGCCTTACCCATACCTAGTGAAGACCCTATGACACCACCAACAACCCCTAAAGCAAGACCGAAAGATGCTATTGCCTGAGGACTTAAGGACACCTCACACACCTCGTTAAATTTTTAGAAAAGTTTTTAAGTTTAATCACAAAAATTCAGCCAACAACTCAGCAGAGGAAGCTATACCGACTTACCCAAGGTAACGTGTTTCTCTATCTTTAAAGCAAACGGCGTGAATTCTCTGCCGTTCCCATCATACCACTTAGGAAGGAACTCAACAAAACATAACCTCATAGAGTGAACAAACCCTCCTATAGCTCCGAAAACCAGGTTGAACATATTCATAAATACAGCGATAACGATCATTATTACTAACCCCAAGACAGCGCCCGCAAGAGGTGCTAAACCTGAGAAATACTCGTAAACACTGAAAGACAATTTATTGAAGTTGACAGCCATCACGTAAGTAGCTATGCCTAACCCAGCTATCCTGGAGTACGAGAGAACATCGCCTAGCAAGCCAGTAATGTTGAATATCCACATAAAGAGACCGATACCACCTAAAGACTTAACAGTACCTATAATCATTACTAGTACTCCAATAAGTGACGCGTATAACATGTAGGTGTATGCTTCATTACTTAGAGGTAGTAAGTCGTAGCGAAGGAATTCGTGCAACACGTACGGTATGCCGAAAATCTCAGAGATTATTAAGCCGGCACCACTCAAGACCCTGCCTAAATCCCTAGCCTTGACACCTATAATCACTGAGAGAACGTACCCTAAGTTTATGTGTACGAGACCGATAACTAGTGCTAGAACCAGGAAGAACATAGGGTCTGATAAGTTGATTAGGGATGGTATGTTGATTAAGCCGCTACTTACCTCACTAGCAATGACCAGCATCACGCGCCCACCCTCAAAACATACTGAGTATCCCGCGAAGGTATTCGATAAAACACCGAAAATAGTGGAGGAAAGACCCAGCATCAGCAACATCTTCTTTAGTGAGATATAGTTGGGTGAGTAAGGATTATCTATAAACCCACTCCTATCCAAGACATACTTAACTATCAGGAGGAGTATTAGGCCGTAGACAGCGTCAGCCATTATAAAACCGAAAAACGCTAGGAAGGAGTAGGTGAGGATTGGGGTAGGGTCCCACTCGCCGGGTGAGGGCAAACCGTAAAACCTTGTTAGGAGTTCAAATGGTTTGAGCGGTCTCGGGTTCTTTAGTTTTGAGGGTGGTTTCTTGTCTGTTGAGACCTTAACTATTAAGTAGGTACTTATCTCGCTACTTAATCTATTCTCTAGAGTTTTGAGGGATTCTTCAGGAATCCATCCCTCCACAGCTAGTAAGTACTCTCCGCTAGCAGCACTGAGGAGGAAATCAAGTCTAGACTTGATTAAGTCGCTGATCACCTTAGCTAGAGCAAGCAACTCTAAGTTATCTCTCAAGATTTTTTCTAGTTCATTATCTGTTTTCTCTAGAGCGGCTCTAAGCTCCTCAATATGCTTACTCAAGTAATTCAAGTACTCAGATATTGGGGAGTCCTGCTTAGGGAACTCAATAATTTCTGCTCTAGCCTTACTAAGTAGTTCCTGAACCTCTTTCCAGGCACTCGAAACACCAACCATAAAAACTATCGTTTCGTCCCCTACAAAACCCCACTTAACTACCACGTCTCTAGGTATTGACGTAATGAGTGGTTCAATATCTTGCGACTTACCTAAAGCCACCACAGAGAAGAGAGCCTCACCAGCAAATGAGAGCTCAAAAACCCTCAGATTTTCACTGACTTCACGCTTAATTACCTCAAGCGCTTTAACTTGCTTTAAACACTTACTAATTTCGTCTGACAGTTTTTTCTTGTTACTAACTAGATTCTCGATTTCTTGACGCACCTTACTTAGCTTGAGGTGGAGTTCATTCACGACTCTATCTAGGTCCTCAAGACTTACTTCTCTCTTAAGATCTACTACGGTGAACTTATAGTAACTCTCAATAATGTCTACCAGGTTTGAGAAAGCTCGCACTTTTTCTGCGTAGTTCTTAAGCTTCTCCTTATCTTCCTCACTCAGCTCTCCTGAAGTTTCTACGTGCATGACGCCCAGGCTTTGAAGCGTGTTAGTAGTCTTACTACTTAAGTCTTTAGGAACCAGCAACCTAACGTAGTAGAGTCTTTCAGGAACCGATACTATGAGCTTCATCACAGCTCCCTTAAACCCATAACTACATCCACTATCTTTCTAACTAGGTCTTCCTTCTTCTCAGCAAAAGACTTAAGAATTGATTGCCTCCGCTCTTCCGCTCTAGACTCAATTTCCTTAATCCTTAACTCAAACTCTCTAATTATTTTCTCCCTCTCCTCAGGTCCTAGGAGATTTACTAGAGGTTTTGACTTAAGTTCTGCAGCATCCTTCCTAGCTCTACTCAAGATCTCCTCCGCTTTCTTTCCAGCTTCCTCAACAATCTTCCTAGCTTCCTCCTCTATCTCACTGATTGACATTCAAACCCCTAAAAAACACTACATAATCCCTTATTAATCATGTCACCAAGTTCTGAAGACATCCCCAACTACGTTACCGTGATGAGACATACTAGGAGCTGCGTGTTTGACTCTTCACGCACTAGAGAACAGTGTTCTCAACCTTTAATACGATGTTGGTGAGACTAGTTATAATTGTTTTAGCCCTAAATACTTAGGAATAGGTGTGTGGAGTGAGAGAGATTGGAGTAGAGACCTACGTGCCTGACGCTAGCGTGATAACTAACGGAGTACTTAAAATGATTGTTGTTGAGGGCAGGATTAAAGGCACTTTAATTATTTTAAGAGAACTCATAGATTATTTTGAGTCCCTAGCTAAGAGTAATAGGTCGCTAGGTATACTAGGACTTGATGAGATGAGGTTTGTTAGGACTGCTTGCAGTTCTAGGGGGGTGCCTGTCGAGGTTGTTTCTGCTGGCAGGAGAGCTGAAGACATAGACGCTTTAGTTAGGTGGTATGCTTTAGACACCGGCGCAACACTAATAACTTCCTCGAAGACTCAGCAACTAGCTAGTGAGGCTCTCGGGGTGAAGGTTCTCTACGTGGAGCCTCCTAGAAGCCGCTTAACAACTCTTGAGAGGTTTTTCAACGATAAAACCATGTCTATACACTTGAAGGAGGGAGCACCCCCCTACGCTAAGCAGGGGAGACCTGGTAAGTGGAGACTAGTACAACTCTCCGAGAACCCCTTAAGTAGGGAGGAGATAGAAGCAATAGCTGACGAAATTCTTGAGGTAGCTCGCACAGACCCTGAAGCTGTTATAGAAATCGAGAGACCCAACTCAATAATAATACAGCTAAACCTCTACAGAATAATAATAGCAAGACCCCCCATGAGTGATGGTTGGGAAATAACTGCAGTGAAGCCTCTCGTTAGACCTAAGCTTGAGGATTATGTTCTCCCGGAGAAGCTGATGAAGAGACTTGAAGAGAGAGCTGAAGGTATACTGATAGCTGGTGCTCCAGGGATGGGTAAAACCACCTTCGCTCAAGCTCTTGCAGACTACTACAAGAGGAAGAATAAGGTAGTTAAGACTATCGAGTCTCCTAGAGACATGCACCTACCTCCTGAAATCACACAGTACTCTAAAACATACGCCACGTCCGACGAACTACACGACATACTCCTCCTATCGAGACCTGATTACACAGTCTTTGATGAGCTGCGGACAGACAACGACTTCAAGTTATATGTTGACTTGAGGCTTGCTGGAATAGGCATGATCGGGGTGATTCACGCGACGTCACCTATTGACGCGTTACAGAGATTTATTGGGAGGATAGACCTAGGTATGATACCTTCAGTTATTGATACTGTGCTTTTCTTGGAGGAGGGTGAGGTGCGTAAGGTTTATGACGTCAGCATGAGTGTTAAGTTACCTACAGGTCTTAAGGAAGCAGACCTTGCTAGACCCGTCGTTGAGGTTAGAGACTTTCTGAGCGGGCAACTCGAGTATGAGATGTACACTTTCGGTGAGCAAACAGTGGTGGTTCCGGTTAAGCAAGCGGTAGGGGGTGATTTCGAAGCTATGGTTAGGAAAGCGATACTATCGCTTCTCCCATCAGCTGAGGTAACGTTTGACGGCAGCATAGTCACGGTAGTAGTGCCTAAGGAGGAAGCCAGATCAACGAGGAAGCTGAAGAGGAGACTAGCAAATATTGAGAGGAAGTATGGAGTGATAATCTCTCTCAGAATGATTTAACACAGGAAACTATTTCTTCTTGATAGCTCTTATGATTTCTCTAGCTTTCTCCGTGTTCTCCTCAACCACAGTACCAGTCACTACTATGTCAGCGCCTGAGTTAATCACTTCTTTAGCTTGTTCGTATGTTCTTATCCCGCCACCAACTATCAACACAGAGTCCCCCTTAACAGTTGAAGCTTTCTTAATGAATTTTGGTGGTATAGGTTCTGGAGCTCCTGAGCCCGCCTCAAGATACACGTACCTCATACCTAGAAACCTAGCTGCTAGAACGTATGCTGCACCCAATTCCGGCTTGTCGTAGGGGACTGGTCTTGCTCTCCCTACGTAACCTGCCGCACCACCGTACCCAACTATCACGTACCCTGTGGGAAGAGCCTCCAGCCCGTACTTAGCTACGATCGGTGCTCCAAGAACTTGAGCTCCTATTATGAAGTACGGGTCGTCCGAGTTCAGAAGCGACATGAAGAGTATGGCGTCAGCGTATTTCGAGATTCCTGACACGTTGCCTGGAAACAGTATTATCGGCAAACCCCACTTCTTTAAACTCACTACTAACTCATCCACGTCTTTTTCAGAGACCCCTATCGAGCCACCCACTAAGAAAGCGTCAGTACCTTCCGAAACCGTTAACTCAGCTACTTTATCAACCTTGCTTAAATCGCTTATTTTGTCAGGATCTAGCAAAGTAAAGTGTATCTTCTCTCCCGAACTAAGCTTACTTCTGAGGTATGAGTCAACCCAGAACTTACGTTCACTCAATAGCTTCCCCCTTCTCAAACCAGGTCTTCATCTTGTCACTACCGAAGAATTCTAGAAACCTAGAATACGCGTCAACAGCTTCAAAAATGGAAGGCAACTCTACTAACTCAGCTCTCAACCCACACTTGGGATTCATGCACTTAATCAGAGCTTTCTTCTTCTCCTCACCAGCGTCGTTAACGTACGTCTCAACATCTATTATTATGGTTATGGAGCCGCACGCAGGACACTGAAAAACCCTCGGCAGGGTTTTCTGCGGAGGTCTAAACACCTTATACTTTTTCCTACTCCTCCTCCCCACACAACCACCAATACACTAAGAACACAAATCTTATAAGTAATTCTGAATAAATCACCCAATAAACCAAGTCTAGAGGAAGCAAGCCCTGTTTAAGTGTTAGAAAGTATTAGAAGCTTAGTCTTAAGTAGCACGTAGACACTACACTACCACCTCTCATCGCACTGAAAGAGTCTTCCAGCTCTTAACACACCAACCCCGTATTCAGGGATTCAAAGATTGAGGTATCGAAGCACAAGCATACCTACATTAAGGTCAGGAGAATAGAGGGAGAGCTCGTGCTAAGCTCACGTTACCTATTCTTCATTTACGCTTAATCATCAACTCTACTATCGTTACTAATACTAGTACGTTCCTAATCATTGCTAGCCACTGAGTTGGTGAGTCTATTGTCCACGGGTTGAACCCGGTCCCTATCGGTATTATCTTCGATACTACAGACCTGAGTGTTGTGTCTTCGAAGAACGCTATTATTAGGAAGAAATTTGCTGTGTCTGCAATCACGTATTTCTTTAGTTCTTTCTTATTGAGTGCTAAGATAGCGATCGGGGATATCAACAGAATCATTTGGGGTGTGAATACGTAGTTTAGTGTTACTGTAAACCCTACTGAAGCGTAAGCTAGTGAGATCATATCTTTCGGGTTTCTGAGTGTTTGTATAGCTACTATCGTGAGCGCTGTTAATCCGAAGAACACGTAGAAGTACCTATGTAGTGGGTTGAAGATATCTGGGATTAGCAACGCGTAAATACAGTTCTCACAATACCAGCTCGCGTGATGGTTTATGAACGCGAAAAAACCCTCAACAGACATAACGTACATTAGGATGAAGGGAGTTAGCCCCCCTACTAGGAAGGAGACTACGTATAGTATTAAGTTTCTTAGGGACTGCTTACCCCTCACCACGTCCCTCAGTAAGTATGTTATCTGAGGTATTAGGAGTCCGCCAGTCAGTATCTTACCGGCTACGGAGAGTCCTAGTAAGAGTCCGGAGGCTCTGTAGTTCTTTTTCATGAAGTAATATAAGGAACTCACTGCGAGACCTGAAGCTATTAGGTCCCAGTTGTAAGTAGTGTATAGTATTGTTGAGGGGAGAACTAGAAAGAAAAGGGCTCTCCACGCATCTAGGCCCTGAAACAAGACGATTCTCTTTACATAATATAAACACAAAACCATGAAGAAGAACAGTATCAGCGACTGAAACACGTAGTTCAGGGACGACGAAACACTGAAGAATTGTTCGGTAGTTGTGGCTAACTTATCTGAAATACTAAAAGATACGCAGGTAGTTATGAACCAGAAGAAACCTACTAGTGGCGGGTACTCAAACTTGTAATCCAAGTAAGGAACAGGACATAGTTTAGTTCTGCTTACTAAGTCCTCGAAAGACTTAGGACTGAACCAGTACTCGAGCAATCTTCCCCTATTACTTACTAAACTCGTGGAGAATCTTACGGAGAACACGCCGTGAACTATGTCGTTGTATTTTAGTCCAGTCAGCCCTAAAGGAGTTTGCGTAAATGGCGCGTGAAGTATGAAGGAAATCATGAAGACCGTGTAGAGAGCTAGGAAGGTACTGGTTAGGGGTCTGAGCCTCCTGAAAGTATGTAGTACCAGGATAACAGTCAGAGTAGTAAGGAAGAGAGCAAACAGAGTTAATGCTTCACTCAATTAATACTCAACCCCCTAGAAAACTATGTGAGAGCCCTCATAAATAGGCACTTGAAGTATTTCGTGATGCTTGATTGCTCCAGAAACACTTACTACCCTATTAATAGTCGGGTTTACGTTTTAGCGTAGCTTAATTAGTTCTTGAGATTCTGTTTTAACCCTGAATTCTCACTATCTTGAATGCTGGTGGTTTTATTTTCTCAGACCTGCATTTCGGACACTTGCTGGGTTTTTTAGGTTTCTCAAGGTCTTTAAACACGTACCCGCAGGACCTGCATTCAGGCGGCACCATAACTAGAATACGTGTGTTATTGTAGATTCTCCTAACGCTTTTCGCTATATGTTCTAGGTGCTCGTATACCTCCTTAGGAGTTGTTCTAAGACCTAACGCACTTATTATTTCCTCTACTGTTAGGGGTGTTTCTGCATTGATCAATAACTCCATTATTTTTTCTCTAGTAGTCTGGTACGTCGAGCACTCACCCACTAATTACTTAACCTCATTAGTGTCTTGATTCTTTAGTTTTAGGTTATTAGCGAACCAGATTACTCTTTGCGGGAACGGTATGCTTATACCGTTTTCCTCAAGCTTTCTTTTTATTTCCCATAGTAAGTCCATTTTTACTGAGTACCATTCTTGTGATGGAGCCCACACGCGAACCACTATGTTGACTGAGTTCTCGCCTAAGTTATCAACGAAGACTTGAGGTTCTGGTTTCTTGAGTGCTAGTGGGTGGTCCTCAATCACTTTCTTAATTACTTCTATCGCTTTCTGCGCGTCATCGCTGTAACTTATGCCTACGACGTACTCGAACCTTCTGGCAACGTGAGCAGTATAGTTAGTTATGTTTGATGTGAAGATTGTTGAGTTAGGTATTCTGACAAACAATCCGTCGTAGGTTCTTATTATGGTGGAGAAGATATTCACGTCCTCAACAATCCCTACTACGTTACTTACCGAGATGCCGTCACCTATTTTCACGGGTCTCTCTATGGCTAGGAAGATGCCTGAGACTAGATTAGCTACTATGTTTTGGAGAGCAAACCCTATTATTATTCCGGTGATGCCTCCCGCTAGGAGAAGTCCAGACAAATTGATACCTAGTAGGGGTGTTAATCCTATGAAGACAGCAATTATTATGGTGTAGTAGATAATCTTCAATATCACATCAAGTAAATTCTTCTTTAGCTTGTCTATGAGTGCTCTCTTAAGAGTTAACGTAATTAACTTAGCTATAACGACAGTCACAGACATTGAGATTAGGAATACCAGGATGCTGCGTAGGGTTACTTCCCCGTAGATAGTAGTGTCTATGAAGCTCATCAGAGACCCCACTCCATAACAAACTTCTCCTTAATTACCGGTAAGCGATTTTGTGCTCTCGTGGTTAAGGATTTACTCATCCCTTCTCTTAAGGGTTCGTCCACGAAGGATGTCTCAGCAAACGTTTGTGAGTAGATGTGTGCTTGAGCTGATGTTGAGACGTACTTATCATCATAGTATATGATCATGTTGCTCGTGTTTAGGACTAGATTGCTTACAGTCACCCAATACTCAGAATTATTAGCTATTTTTAGCTTCACTACCCCCTCCCTCAACATGTCTACCTCAGGCAATCCTGTGGTGATTCTGGTTCGCCAATACCTACACACGACACCGCTTCTCGGTGTCCCGTACAACGTGTACTTCTGACTAACTAAGCTGAAAACATCTAAGAGTTCTGTGTTCTTTCTATCAACTACGAAAACCCCTATCTCGATAGGGAATGTCGAGTACGTTATTATTGTCGTTGAGGGTGCTATGATGATTGGTTCAGTAAACTCTAACAAGATAAAGTCGGTTAGAGGTTTAGGGAGGTTGATCGGCTCCACAGGATTTATTAGTATGTGTGTGTCTGGTGAGTACGCTACATATTTTTCTGTACGAGACTTCCCCTCACGCAGGTACTTAAGCAAACCACTATGCTCGTGCAGTATTATCTTGACATCCTCGAATTCCAGATAATTGCTCCCTATATCAACTCTACCGTAGAAAAACCTCTTACCAAGTTTTGCGACTCCTTCGTAGGTATTACTCATTCATCATCACGCAGTTCATGATAATATTGGTGAGAGGTTTTATAGTATTTCCGGTGAAGCAGTCTCGCGTAACCCCACCGTTTCCTTTCCATCCCACTTTTTCCCACTCTAAAACAACCAAACATCAAACCAGTAATCTCTTAAGGAACCAGGATTGGCGCTAAGTAACCAAGCACTAGAACAGCTACAGCAAAAAATATAGCAATAAAGATTAACTGATAAGGAGAAATATTCACTTTAGCCTCAACCTCCTCAAAAAACCTAACTAACCCAGCACCAGACATCATCGAAGTCCTCTTCTTTTTCTTGCTCGACACCTCCAACACCAACATAAGTAATACTAAACTAAATAATAAACCTTAAACAAAAAACACATGAAGATGAACGAAAATGCACCAAGAAATAACCCTAAGAAAAGTACAGGAAATAATGAGTAAATACTACCTACAAAGAGATCTTGAAAGAGGACTATACGCAACATTCACGTGGCTCATAGAAGAAATAGGCGAACTAGCAGAATCAATACTAAACCAAAACAAAAAAGCACAAGAAGAAGAAATAGCAGACGTCCTAGCATGGCTAGCATCACTAGCCAACCTACTCTCAATAGACCTCGAAAAAGCTTTCAAACAAAAATACCTAAACCCACAACCACCATAACAATCAGAAATCACTACAAAGACCCCCCCACCCCTCTGTTTCCACTGGAAACGAAATATATAGAAATAAACTTAATTTCTAATTAAATTCTATATAAATAGAAAATAATACAAAATTAGTATCAAATATGATATAAATCATAAGCTTAAGCTCTCATTTATTGCATATCTATAGAAAATTTTGTATAATGATCTATATATAGAGATTATGATTTTAATGAATTTTCTTTCTTATTATTAATTTGTTTTCCAGTGGAAACAGAGGGGTGGGGGGGTAGTTGTGGTGTGTTGTTAGATGTTGTGTTAGAGTAGATGTTTGGTTGTTGGTTGTTTCTTTATTAACCTTGGATTTAATTTAGTGAGTGGTTGATAGGTAGTGAGGATGTCGGTGAAGATTTTTAGGGATAAGGGGGAGATAGTGATTGCTGGGATCCCTACTCAGTGGGTTGCTGAGAGGATAATTAAGGATGTTAATGACTTGGTTCATATGAAGGGTAGTGATTTAGTGTATTTCTTTGAGGGTAGTCCGGGGATTTATGGTGATGGTTTAGTGATTAGGGTAATGCTTAGTAGGTTCTTAAATGAAAACGAGGTTGGTGTTCTGGTAAAGTATTTTGAGTTAAGGAATGCACGTATAGATGTTTACTAGAGTGATTTTTCGTTGTTAGTACTCAGCTAATGCGGTAATGTGTTACTGTACAGAAAAACATTTATAGCCGCTAAGCATATCACATGTGGGGGCCCGTAGCTCAGCTAGGACAGAGCGCCGGCCTTCTAAGCCGGAGGTCCCGGGTTCAAATCCCGGCGGGCCCGCCACACACGGCCGGGTCCCCTTAACAAACCTTCTCAACGAGAATTTGGGTGAGTAAATCAAAACTTATGGGTCTTACCTAGAAATTTTGGTAGGGAGAAAATACCTGACTTAAGTAGAGTATCACTCTAAAGCTTTCAAGATTGACTCGCTCATTTCCTTAATTACTTTTCCAGGTTCTTGAGCTTTCATGATCGCTGAAGCTACTAGAACACCCATCGTTCCCAGTTTTATTGCTGCTGTGACGTCGTCCCCGGTCGTTATGCCTGCTCCAGTAAGTATGGTAACTTCTTTATTTAGTTCCCTAACCCTAGCAACAGTTCCTGTCACAACCTCCGGCTTAGCTTTAGAGACAGGTATTCCAGTACCTATTAATTCAGGAGGCTCTATAGCGAGCATGTATGGACTTAAGACAGATATAGCTGCCGCTACCTCAGGAGTATCAGCACACACGAGCGTCTCTAAACCTAACTTGCGTGCTTTACCCAAAATAAAGCTTATCTCATCTAGCCTAAGCCTCCTCTCACTATGATTAATCATGACCCCAGTAGCTCCGGCTTCCTTAACCATCTCAACCGTTACGTGACCTGTGTACGCGCCCTCCTCAACAGGGTCTACGTGCTGAGCAAAAACACTGCTATGCGATACCGCGTTAGCTATCCTCAGTATCTCCGTAGCTGGCGGCAACAAAATCACTCTTACTAAGCCGCTATACTCTCTAGCTACTGAGTCTGCCTCCTTAGCTATGCTTAGAGCTCTCGACCCGTATGAAGTCTTGTAAGTCTTAAAATTTATAGCTAAAACATACATCTGCTTCTCACACTCCCTAACCAGACCCCCTCAACTCTAACGCACTACACCGAAGCTACACACTTAATCTCCTTCCTCCTTCCCAGACAGGAGTGACGTAGTTACTTTAGGCTTCTTTACCTCATAGACCTTCTCTACGAAGAACCTCCCCTTAAGCTTCTCAAGCACTGAAGGCAACGTAGTGTACTCCATCTCTTCAGGACCTAGCCTGTGAGGCATGAAGGGTCCGTGCCTCCTCATATAGTCAGCTATTTGCTGCGCGATCCTGCGCGACTCATCGAAAGCTACATCATCAAACAAATCTGCAGGACCTACCAGCTTTCCGTTCTTGACCTGGAAACCAAGCGCCAGAACACGTGGAGGACCGTCAAATCTCGTACACTTAGCATGTCTTTGCGAGACAGGCATTAATGGGCCGTGATGAGAACCCCTCATCCACCCAGCAACTAAGTGCGGGAACGCGAAAGGCTCAAGCACCTCACCAACCGCTGGGAATCCTGACTGAGCCCTAACTACGGCTACCGGGTCATCCTTACCAACATACCTACCAGCCATTAAACTCAACCTCTCCACACTGACTACGGCTGCGATCTCGTTGTCAGGCTTCCTGTAAACTCTTCTCACTATAAACCTGCCTGGAGTACCTATGAGCGCTAAGATATCGTAAGATTCTTCAGGAGCCGACAGAAGCACAGCCTTATTCTCGAAAACGTCGAATATCTCGAACTTAAAACCTTCATGTATCTTAGGATCAATAACCAAGCCCGCAGTATTGAAGGGGTCGGCAAAAATCCTGTACATAGGTAGGTTGAAGGCACCCGGCTCCGTCTTATCAGCCATAAACACAACCACAGGCTCGGAAGGTCTCTCAACAAACTCCATCTCAGCAACTCCCGGTCCTAACCCCCTCACATTACCTGAGAAAGCCTCACTAAGTAGGTCTTGACCAGCAGCGTAGAGCCCTAAATCCTTAGCAACATTAGCAGCTTCTTTGAACGCGTTCCAAGCCAACTCATGTATTTCCGGCGCGTCAACCCCCCTCTTATGAGTCATTATTAACTGGAGATCGTCACCAACGTTAGTCACGTAGAAATCAATTATTAATCCCTTAAACTTCGCCTCCGCCAAAACCTTAGTCGCTGCAGCTAAGGTCTCCGGATGAACTATGTGGTGGCCGGCTAGAGAACCTATGTCTGCCTTAATAACGGAAATAGTGGTTTTCTCTTGCGACATATACGTGGCACCTCAATAATATCACATAAACAGAGTTATAAATTTATTCATCATCGCTTAGGCACCTTATGTAATACCGCCTCAGTAAGCTTCTATCGCTAGAGAGTAGTTGAGAGCTAGTTTTCTTGATACTTGATGAGTTAAATAGTAAAACTTAAATCACGCTTGTAGAAATCCTGCAGGAAAGTGATTAGTGATAAAGCACTCATCGAGAGTAAGTCCACACCCTGGCTAGAGAGTTCAAACCCACGCAGACCCCCACACGTGAACTACGAAACAGCTATAACGTAGTTGAGGTAGGGAAAGTTCACGCGAGAATTCTAGTACTAACTAGTCCAGTCAAGCTGACTTAAGTGAGAGGTTAACTTCAGGTGCTTAGTGGGTCTAGGCGGATATTTCACCATACTCTGTGTAAGTCTTGAGAGTTTCTCGAGCGGTCCTGAGAACTATGACGTCACTCAGTAAATATGTTAACGCGGCGTTTAGGGGTATCCTGCCTGACTTAACACCCTCCACAAGCGTCTCTAAGCGTCTAGTAAACTCTACGTTAGATAAGACATCAAATCTATCTCGAATATACTTGAGAACCTCAGCACCGGTTTTAGTAGGTATCAAATATTGTTTCTTCTTCGAGAGTATGAGGTAGCCGTGCCTCAAATTATTCTCTACAGCTTTAGCGTAGGTACTTGGTCTACCTATCCTGTACTCCTTCATCATTCTTATGATATCTGCTGACGTAAGTAACGGGACTCTAGAAGCACTAATAACTTCCACCTTAGTTGGGATATATTTCTCAATCCCGGACAGGTCCCCGTAAGTTCGTATCGGGTAAACCTTAGTAAATCCTTCTCTGAGAATCTTGAGAGGGATCTCAAGCTCCACCTGCTTACTACCTAAGCACACACTAATCTTACCGTACAATACCCTAGAATGTTTTAGCTGACTAGCTATGAAACGTCTGAATATCATTTGGTATAACTTCTTATGAATATAAGTTAATCTACTCGTGAGAATCTCTTCCTCCTCAATATTCTCAGCAGGTTTTGTAGGTCTTATACACTCGTGAGTTCCTTCAGCACCCCAAGTTCTCGGAGCAAACAATTCTGAGAGACCTGACCTTTCCACGTATTCTCTCGCAATCTCCACACCTAAACTAGAAACGTGCGTGCTGTCAGTCCTGTGGTATGTTATGTAGCCGGATTCGAAAAGATCTTGAGCTACCCTCATAGCGTGTGTTGGCGGGAGCCTCAACTCCCTAACAACGTCGGTTAGTAGAGTGTCCGTGCTGTAAGGTGGTGGGGGACTTACTTCCTTCTCGAAAGACTCTAAAACACGAACTACTACACCAGACCTGCTGACCTCATCACGGAGTTCCTCAGCTTCTCTACGATCCTCCAAGAAGTAATCTATTCTGAGGTTGTTAGGTAAGTAAATTCTGAGTAGGTAGCCCTTACTATTCTCGTGTTCTACAAACCTCTCAACGACCCACCTTAGAACAGGTGTCTGAACTCTCCCGCCACCCAACCACTTCTTACCAAGGTCTTCCTGAAGTATCTTGCTTAACTCGAAACCTACTAACCGGTCATCAACCCTCCTAACAATCTGAGCACCAACTTTAAGTAAATCAATGTTCCTAGGGTTGTTCAAAGCGTTAAGAACTGCATTCTTAGTGATCTCGTGGAACTCTATCCTGTAAATCCGCGGGTTCACGGGATTCAACACCACGTGCAGGTCGTAAGCGATTTTCTCGCCCTCGTCATCAGGGTCTGTAGCTATGTAGACCTCATCAACTTCCCTAGCTATCTTCTTAAGTGCTTCTATGATTTTCCTGCTATCCCTGAGTCTGATGGATCCGCACCTAGGACATGCTTGGAGTTCTTCAGTAAACTGGTAGCTGCAGCTAGCACACCTCTTTATTGTGGTGTATACTGGTGATACGCTAGAGCCTGATATAGAGATTCCGTGAAGACCCTCATCATTAACTAAATCGAGGACATGCCCCATGCTAGGCGCTATAGTAGCTAGGAAGACCTCACCATCATAAGTTATGACGGTCTCGTAAGCTACGTAATTCCCTATAAACCTCTTGCCAGGCACTCCAAACATCCTAGCTATTGTTCTAGCCTTAGTAGGAGACTCAACAACAATCAACACGGACTTAATCTTGTCCAGGACAGACTCACCAGCAGAACTAGACCTACTGAGTTGTTGCTTCTCAACAACTCCTGCTAAGTCAACCTCACTTAATTTAAGTGGTGCGTAACTAGGTAGTACGTAACGCAGTTTTCTCTGGAAGATCTTGAGGAGATCCTCGTCATCGTAGAGAATTACAGATAAGCCTAAAGTCATGTGACCGCCATAAAGCCTACTACTACGACCTGAAGCTTGAAGATAAGTCATGACGTCAGGTATTAAAACAACAACTTTTCCTTTCTCATCAACTCTAATAACGAAGGAACTCAAAACTAACTTACCGGAATTCTTGGTCAGAGCCTCGTCGATAGCTTCCCTCAGCCTTTCTCGAGCTTTAAGTACCTCTACACTTAAGTCTCTTAAGAAACCTTCTAACTGTATGACACCCCGTAAACCTTGAGTGAGTACTTTAAGAGCTCCAGGCCTTAGTGACGATACCTTATTCATTAGCTGCTTATCCTCTTCTCGCTGGACATACCCATAAACAGGTAACTCCTTAATCAACTTAATCAGTGTTAGTGGGTTAAGCAGGGTTGAGTCTAGATCCAGCTTAAACTTAGGTATCCCGTAAAAAATAGTGTTGTATACGTGGAGCGGCTCATCAAGACCTCTAGTCAGTATACCGTAATAACTAGAAACACCTACTAAGACGTCGACTTTATTCTCTCTTAACTTGTCTATTGCTCTCCTACTGCCAGCTACTAAGACCCTCACACCAGAGTCAGCAAGATACGTAGCAATTTCTTTCGCTTTCTCCGCACCCATGTCTTTACTAACGAATAGTAGAGTTCCTCTATGTAGCTTCTTAACTAGTTCTTCCAGCCTAATACTACCTAGAGGCTCAACTACCTCCACGATATTCCTCAAATAATCAGTTATGGAACCTACCTCGAAACCTAGCAACTCACGCAAAACCTTTACTCTCTCCCCCTTACCCCTCCCGGTAGCACTAGCTATTAGTATCTGACCTACACTCACGTAATTAAGACTCTTACCGAGACTCAACTCCAGCTCGTTAATATTCTTGAGTATCTCCTCAATTTTTTCTGGGTTCCCGCTATACTTACAGTAAAGTAGTTCTTTCTTAGCTAGAACAAGCTTCTGAGCTATCTTGATAGATTCCTCTGAAATCCCTACTAGGTTCAGTATGGTATTCATTAATGATGAGGACTTAAGCAACGCGTCGAAATCGTCAATCACTGCTAGATAATACCTGAAACTCTCGAACAGCTTCTTGTTCCTGTGTAGGAGTGCGTGCGTGATTACGTCAATCCTCCTATCCGAAGGAGATTCATTAAGCTTAATAGCTTCGGAATCACGTACCTGAATATTTCCTGGGTTAAGGTCCTTAAGGACTCTCAAGACTTGATTAGCTAGGTACTTAGTAGGTACTACGTATATCACTGGCTTGTTCCTGGAAGCTACGTATAGAGAGTATATCTGAAGTAGTGTAGACTTACCTACCCCCGTAGGTGCTATTAGAGCGAAAGACTCTCCTGATAAGATTCTCTTAGCCCAAGTCTTCTGAATACTCCACAGGACTTTCCCGCCAGTAATCGTCGAGAAAAACTCAGTAAACCTACTCAGTTCTTCTCTCAAGAGCTCTGCGTGTATTGAGTCATGACCCGAGTTAATTCTTGAAAACATTAAAGACCTCATCAACATTAACTCAGACGAGCTAGCACTCAACATCACTTAGCCTGTTATTATTCTTCATATCTTGGATAACCTTAAAAACATGGAGTCATAATAATTAGGTAGGGCGAGTTGAGAACAATCAGCAGTGATGAAGTGAGGGCCGCAGACATAAACTCAGTCTTCTGGGGCGTCAGCACGAGACTCCTCATGGAGAACGCGGGAGCGGGCGTCGCTAGAGTGATTAAAGACTTAACTAGTGGTGAGCCATGCAGGGTAGCCGTAATTGCTGGTAGTGGTGGTAAGGCGGGAGACTCATTCGTTGCTGCTAGACACCTAGCTACAGAGGATTATGAGGTGTACGTCTACCTAGTCTCGAAGATCATAAGACATGAAGACGCAAGAGAGAATCTCAAGATCCTCGAGAATCAACATAACGTCGTAATTCACGAGTACGAAGCCGGAACGTCATTAGACCATGACGTAGTAGTTGATGGGCTTTTAGGAATAGGTGTGAAGGGAGCGCCTAAAGGCATCTACGCTGACGCTATAAAAGCAATAAACAGTTCTAGAGGGATTAAGGTAGCTATAGATGTCCCGTCAGGACTCAACCCAGACACGGGAGAAGCACCTGGAGATGTGGTTAGGGCAGACGTTACAGTTACTTTAGTAGCTCCTAAGCCCGGTCTTCTTAAGGCGCCTGACGTGGTCGGCAAGCTAATAACAGTAAATATAGGTTTACCACCCAACACTTTAAGGGTCGTTGGACCGGGTGACGTGGAGGTCTGGTTTAGGAAGAAGGATTTAAAAGCGAAGAAGGGTGATGGTGGAAGGATTCTAGTTGTAACGGGTTCTAAGGAGTTCGTTGGTGCTCCGTGGTTAACTGCGTTAGGCGCGTGGGCTGCTGGTGCCGACTTAGTTTATCTAGCTGCGCCGGAATACGTGCTTAAGTCGAGATTCTCTCCCGAGGTAATAGGTCTGCCTTTAGAGGGTGATTACCTAACTGAAGACTCTCTTAAGGAGGTTACGGGAGTAATGAAGAAGGTTGATGTGGTGGTCTCGGGTCCCGGTCTAGGTGTCAGGGAAGAAACTAGAGGTTTTGTTAAGGCTCTATTGAGTAAGATCCGTGAAATTAGGAAGCCTCTAGTCTTGGATGCTGACGCGCTGAAACTAGCTAGCAGGGAAGACTTCACAGGAATTGATGTTATTATGACACCACATCTGGGTGAGGCCGCTATACTCGCGGGGATTGAACCAAGCCTCCTCATTTCTGAAGACACTGTAGAAACCAGGATCAATATAGCTAAGAATATAGTAGAGCGTTATAAGGCGACCCTAATTTTGAAGGGCTACGTAGATGTTATAATGTCGCCTGACGGTAATTTCAAGATACGTACTGGTGTAGGCCACCAGGACATGAGTTGCGGGGGGACGGGTGACGTGCTGACAGGTCTTGTAGCCACGTCACTCGCGAGAGCTAAAAACCCGTTTAGAGCAGCGTCTATAGCCGCGTTCGTTAACGCTGTCGCTGGTGAGCTAGCTTACTTAATTGATGGCAGGTCCTCACCCACGAACATACTTAAGTACATACCTCAAGTTCTTAAAGAACCACTCAAGACTGCTTTAAAGGTGAAGGAATTAAGAGGTGACTTAAGTAGTGTGGGGTGAGTTCGCGTGAGTAAGTATGTTTTCGTGACTGGCGGGGTTCTTTCAGGTCTAGGTAAGGGGGTTACAGCAGCTTCTATAGCTCTACTGATTAAGTCTATGGGTTATTCGGTTACGGCCATCAAGATAGATCCTTATGTTAACGTAGATGCAGGGACTATGAATCCCTACATGCATGGAGAGGTTTTCGTGACTGAGGACGGGGGTGAGACAGACCTAGATATAGGGCATTACGAGAGATTCCTGGACATAAACCTATCTAGAGACAACAACATCACTACCGGCAAGATATACAGTATAGTAATCGAGAAAGAAAGGAGAGGAGACTTCCTCGGCCAGACTGTCCAGATAATTCCTCACGTCACCGATGAAATAAAACACCAAATAGAGCTTATTGCTAAGAAGTACGGTAGTGACGTAGCTATCGTAGAGATTGGGGGAACCGTAGGAGACATAGAAGGTCTCCCGTTCCTTGAAGCAGCAAGGCAGTTAAGACTTGAGAAAGGATCTGAGAACGTTCTTTTCACGCACGTAGTCCTAGTTCCTAGACTATCTACTCTAGGTGAGCTTAAGACGAAGCCTGCTCAGCACAGTATGCAGGAGTTACGTAGAATAGGTATTCAGCCCGACATACTGGTTGCTAGGTCTTCCATCCCCCTAACTAACGAGGCCCGCAAAAAGTTATCTCTATTCGGTAACTTACCCCCATCACATATCTTCAGTAATCCTGACGTGGACGTGATTTACGAGGTCCCCTTGAGACTTCACGAGCAGGGATTAACCAAGATTCTATCTGAGAAGCTAGGACTTAAGTATGTGGAGCCTGACTTAAGTCCTTGGGTAGAGTATGTTGAGAAATTCAGCAAGCCTGAACGCAGAGTCAAGATAGGTATGGTGGGCAAATATACCAGACTAACAGACAGCTACTTAAGTATTATTGAGGCCTTAAATCACTCAGGGACTTTACTTAAGGTAAGGCCAGAGTTTATCTGGATTGAAGCTACTGACTTGGAAAGAGGTATTATTGACATACGAGACTTCATGAATTCTATAGAGGGTGCTGTAGTATTGCCTGGCTTTGGTGAGAGAGGTGTCGAAGGAAAAATCAACGCTATAAAGATTCTCAGAGAAGCTGAGATTCCCGTGCTCGGTATATGTTTCGGGCTTCAGTTAATGGTTATTGAGTTCGCTCGTAACGTGCTCGGTTTAGACGACGCACACACGACTGAGGTAAATCCTCAAACCCCGCACCCAGTAGTAGACTTACTCAGTTCTCAGAAAGGAACTATAGTTAAGGGAGGTACTATGAGGTTAGGTTCTCTCGATGTTAGGTTAGTTCCCTCAACACTTGCTTGGAGGATTTACGGTGGTGTAGATGTGGTGAGAGAAAGACACAGACACAGGTACCAGATAAACCCAGCATACTTAAGTGCTTTCGAGAAAAACGATTTTATAGCGAGTGGTTTTAGTGTTGAGGGATTTCCAGAAATAATGGAGTTAAGAAACCGTAAGTTCTACCTAGGTGTTCAATTCCATCCGGAGTTTAAGAGTAGACCCTTAAGACCATCACCAATCTTTACAGCATTCATCAACGCGTTATTAACCCACCCAACATCTTGAGCGTTCAGAACTACTACCTCCCGTTCTAATTTGTTTTGTGTTTCATGCAAGACTTTATCGAGAACTCTAGCATAAACTTATTAAAGTGTTTTAAACATACTAGCACTTATTTTTTCTGAGTACCTCTGTATGGAGGGTTAAATCAATGAGTTTTAGGTCTCTTGTGGGTGTAAGTAGCGGTAGGTACTTGTTGTTAGGTAATGAGGCGATAGCTCGTGGGGCTCTGGAAGGTGGTTTAGGGTTTGCTGCCGCGTACCCTGGCACACCATCATCAGAAATTCTGGAGTCTCTGATTTCAGTGAAGGATGCTGTCGGTATTTATGCTGAGTGGAGTGTGAATGAGAAAGTAGCTTTCGAGGCAGCTTACGGTGCTTCTTTAGCAGGTGTTAACGCGTTAACTGCTATGAAGCATGTAGGCATGAATGTTGCTGCAGACCCCTTAATGAGTTCTGCATACACTGGTGTTGAGGGAGCTCTAGTCATCGTCACAGCTGATGACCCCAGCATGCATAGTAGTCAAAACGAACAAGACAATAGGTGGTATGGGGTTCACGCATACATACCTGTTTTTGAGCCTTTCGACGCTGACGAAGCGAAAAAGATGACTAAGTATGTTTTCGAGTTCAGTAGGAGGTTTAAGCACCCCGTAATACTTCGTACTACTACCCGAGTGAGTCATAGTAGGGGGGTTGTGGAGTTAGGACCTATACCGGAAGTAAGGATTAAGGGAAAGTTCAATAAAGAGGATAGGTATGTCGTCATACCTGCTAATGCTAGGAAAAACAAGATTAAATTACTTGAGAAGTGGGACGCAATCTCCGAAGTAGTGAATGAGCTCCCGTTTAATAAGGTTGAGGGTGACGGGAAGAAATTAATTATAGCTTCAGGTAGCGCGTACGGCTACGTGATAGAAGCACTCGACTACTTTAAGATTAGGGACAAAGTTAGGGTTCTTAAGATAGGGACTCCAGTACCGCTACCTAAGAAGATACTCATAGAAGCTGCTGAGGAAGTCGATAAGATACTTGTTGTTGAGGAGCTTGACTCACTAGTAGAGACTAACGTTAAGTCAGTACTCCATGATTCCAGAATTGAGGCGGAAGTTAGGGGTAAGGATCTAGTAGGTTACGAGTTTGAGTTAAATCACTCGAGAGTTAGGAAAGCGATAGCTAAATTCCTAGATCTTGATTACTCAGTCCCTCAAACACCTAATCAACCAGTGGTTAGTGTGCCTACCAGAATACCTACGCTCTGCCCAGGATGCCCGTACAGACCACTATTCTTCGAGTTGAGGAGACTAGTTAATCAAGAAAAGATACCCTACATCGCTTCAGGAGACATAGGGTGTTACTCACTAGGTTACAACCCACCATACAGGATGCAGGACATAATAATTGAGATGGGGAGTAGTATAGGGGTTGGGTACGGTCTCAGCATAACAACAGACGATAACGTTATAGCCATAATAGGTGACTCAACATTCTATCACGCGGGCTTACCACCGCTCGTGAATGCAGTATGGCATAAGAAACCACTAATCGTTATAGTGCTAGATAATGAGGTAATCGCTATGACGGGTCATCAGCCAGCTCCATCAAGTAAGGACGGTAAGGAAACACGCTACATACCTATAGAGAACGTGGTTACGGGGTTTGGTGTCAGGTTCGTTGAAGTCATAGATCCCTACGATATTAAGACTGTTAGAGAAGTCGTTAAGAAGGCACTAAGTTACGTTAGGGAGGTTAAGGAACCGGCAGTCATAATTGCTAGGAGGAAGTGCGCGCTAGAAGTCGTCAGAGATCTCAGAAGAGCTGGTGTCGAGATAGTTCCTTATGTTGTTTTGGAGGATAAATGCATTGGTTGCGGCATCTGCTATGACTGGTTTGTCTGCCCGGCAATAATACCTGGAAGTAATAAGAAGGCGTGGATAGACCCGGAACTATGCATTGGTTGTAGTGCGTGTGCTCAAGTATGCCCCACAAAAGCCATAGTTCCCCAGAAAGAATACAATAAGGAGGAAGTTGAGAAGTTCTGGAGGTGAACAGGATGCTCAACACCTTGATCTCAGGAGTCGGTGGCCAGGGATTACTAACTCTCTCTAGAGTATTGGGTCAGGCAGCACTCAACGAGGGCTTAAAAACAGTAATATCAGAAACTCACGGAATGAGTCAGAGAGGAGGTTCGGTAACTGTCTTCTTGAGGATAGGGGATTCCGTCATGGCGCCCCTACCACCGGAAGACGACATACACCTACATATATCGATGGAGCTTATTGAGGCAGCCAGATACTCCTACCTCCACAACACAAAAACAGTGGCAGTAGTTAATGACAAGATCATCAGACCCTCAGTACCTGGTGTGAAGATTCCTCCCAGAGAAGAATTAATCGGTAACATAAAGAAAACAACCCCTCACTTCTACCTAATTAGTGCTTCCGACATATCATTAAGGCTTGGTAGCACTATAGGAGCTAACTTAGTTATGTTAGGGTTTGTGACCTACATCCTAGAGAAAGCAACGATAATAAGTAGTAAGAACACAGTACTGAACGAGGTCCTCAAGCTAGGAGCTAGAGAAATCAATACTAGACTCTTCGAAACAGGATACCAAGAAGCATCAACTAGTGTGAGTAAAGAAACTATAGAGTCATTAAGAGCAAACAAGTAAATAGCATACATCAAATAATAATATTACCTAAATCAGATGCTTTGAGCAATTTAAGGAACCTAATCACGAATGATGAACCTTGTAAGGCCTGAGTAAATGATGTAGACCAGGCTTCTGAACCCACACGTAAGAATTCCTGTATAATCATACCATAGATTAAAATGATGTGTTCTTGTGTTGTTAGCTAGGAACTAGAGTTCATTTCATTGAACTCTAGGAGTTAGCTAGAACGTAGTTCACGTGTGGGGGTCTGCGTGGGTTTGAACTCTCTAGCCAGGGTGTGGACTTATTCTCGATGAGTGCTTTATCACTAATCACTTTCCTACAAAGTTTCTACATTAGCTTTCGTTTGTCTTTTAATGGCTGAGCTTGATGGAATAAAAAGAAAATAGATCCTGGAGACTCTGTTGATGAGAACGTCTGTAAGATGTTTCCTCAAAGACGCAGAGCTCTCAGAATAAGGGAATCATCAATAACTCTTAAAGAAGCTCTTGAGAAAATGAGGATTGATGAAATTATTCGTCAGACAATAGGGAACCATGTATACGACACGTTCATAGAGTATAAACAAATGAGTAGAATAGGTACTGCCTCTACGTAACACTATGGGAGTTTATGCGGCACCTCAACTACTAAGTAAAGGAATAAGGAAGAGTAGATTAGTGCGGGGGGTGGGATTTGAACCCACGCAGGCCTACGCCATCGGGGCTCCCACCATGTTTGGACCTGAGCCCGACCCCTTTGACCTGGCTCGGGCACCCCCGCACCAATAATGATATTCAATTAGTGCTTTATAAGTTGGGTTTTTCTCAGCTATGATTGAAAACTCTTAGTCTTCAGGGTAGGGTTAGTAAAAGCTGAACCCCTAATGCTTGTTTTCTTGGAATGATAATATTTAGTTGTATGGCGTAGTTCGCTAATGAGGGAGGAGCTTTGAGGTTGTTGAAGCTAAGAGCCGAGTGGTTAGTATCAAATACTAACCGCTATGAAACCTGTATCCCAAGCACTTCTTTGAGTTTGTTCTTCACTGTTTCAGCTACTATTTTCCCGTCAACTTTGCCTCTTACTTTCTTCATTATTTCGCTCATCACTATGTTGAAAGCTTTCTCCTTTTTTATTAGTAGTGTTTCTTTTAGGTTTGCTATGACTTCATTAATTAGTTCTTCCAGCTCCTTGATTCCTATTCCTGTGTATTTCTTTATGAGTTCTTCTAAACTAGTTTCTCCTCTTCTGATGGAATATTCTCTCAGTATTTCTGGTATTGCATCCTTACTTAACACGTTTTCACCAACCTTACTAAGAATAGTTTTCAGGACTTGATCATCCACCACACTCACGTCAAGTCCTTCTGACTTAAGACTCTTTAGGTGTATCATTAACGTCGTGGCTATTATGTGTGGCTGAATTTTATCACCTAACTCCTCAACGAGATTCAAGTATGTGTGGATGAGTGGGTCTCTGATTAGTTGTTCAGCGAGAGTTTTCGTGAGTTTGTGTTCTCTTACTAGCTTTGTTAGCAGTTCTTCTGGTGTGGGTGGCTTAAGTCGCTCAGCTTCTCTAAGTAGTTCTTGAGTGATCGGGATTGGTCTAATATCTGTTTCTGGATACATCCTCATCGCTCCTGGTTGTGGTCTCATATACTTGGTGGTGCCGTCAGGGTTCGCGGCACGTGTTTCTTTAGGTATACCGATTAAGGAGTGTCGAGCTCGATCCACAACTGCTTTAAGAGCTCTTTCAGCTGATTCAGCGTCGCTAATTACTAAGACGTACGCATCCCTCTCCTTATCTAGCGATAAGGAACTAAAGATAGCGTTCTTCTCTTCTTCTGAAATCCCGTAAGACGGTAACTCGTCACTATGTATTATACCGCCCACACCACCCCAGGCTTTCGCGTAATCAGAAAGCTCTGTACCGAATCTCCTACCAGGCATTAATTCTTTCTTTAGTAACCCGCTAAAACCTTTTAGAGGGGTTGCGTAAATTTTGAGACCTTTACTCAGTGATGAAGAAATCAACTTGCTCTTACTATTTAAGAAAACATTAGTTACGTCAATTATCAGGTACGGTAAGTCGTCATCACGAACTCCTCTCTTAATCAGTTCATCTCTTATCTCAAGAAGTTTTAGTTGCCTTGAAACCTCGTATTCTATGACTTTAGGTATTAGCTCGAGCTTCCCAACACCCTTCACCTCAGTCCTAGTACCTCCCTCTATAGATATGTTGAGGTCTTGCCTGATAGTGCCTATCCCTCTCTTGACCTTGCCGCTCAGCCTCAGCAACAACCCTATCTTGAAAGCAACTCTCATCGCTTGTTCAGGACTCTTTATATCGGGCCCCGTAGCTATCTCGATGAGAGGTATGCCGAGCCTATCTAAATTATACTTAACGTAACCTCTCCCCTCATCAACTTTCCTGGCAGCGTCTTCCTCTAAACACACGGTTTGTATTCTTATTAGTCCATCCTCGTCTGTTAGGTAGCCTCCCACAGCAACTATAGCTGTTCTTTGAAATCCCGTAGTGTTTGATCCGTCAACAACGATCTTCCTCATAACTTCTATCTCGTCAACTGGTGTGGAATTCAGAGCTTTAGCTATAGCTAAGGTTATTAAGACTGCCTCCCTATTCAGCTCGTGAGGAGGCTCCTCATCCAGTTCTACCAAGCATACGTGATCTTCAGGTACCTCATAAATTATGCTCCTCCCCTTCATGACCTCATACTGAGCTGCAGGATCTACTTCTCCAACTTCACTCTTAGTAACTCTTAAGAACCTCCTAACTTCTCTTCTCGGAATCTCATCACTAGCTAGCTCGGTAGGACATGAACAGAAAAGCTTCTCTCTAGTAGCTAGCTGCTGATGTATCTCAATACCTACCCTCAGACCTACTGATGAGTAATCAATGCTCATGAGACCACACCGGGAATAGTGAGTCTTTATGCACTGGATTATACTCATACGCTAAATTCTCGTGGAAGAGTTCAACATATTCTTTCCTATCAAGACCGGGGTAATTACCGAGTATCCAAGACAGCTTCACGTAAGCAACCTCACTCAAGATGTCGTGCCCCGGTATAGCTCCTGCTTTAAGAAGCTTCCTACCAGTACTATAGACACTCATATTAACCCTACCGAATATGGTTTGTGTTGTTATGACTGTGATTACTCCTTCCTCAGTAGCTCTAGCAATACTGTCTACGCATGCGTTCCTCACATGACCTAATCCAGTCCCCTCAATAACTATAGCACCATACCTCCTATCAACGAAGAAATCAATAATCCCGCAATCCATGCCCGGATAAAACTTCAGTAACGCTACCTTATCACTAAACCTACTCAAAACACTAAAGTCTTCTCTCTTGCTCCTCGCAATGAATCTCTGGTTGAGTAATCTGAACTTCATTTCTGGGAAGTCTATCCTAGCTAGTGGTGCATCATTTATTGATTGAAACGCGTCCCTCCTACTCGAATGCATTTTCCTGACTTTAACCCCCCTATGAGCTAAGACATAGTTATCTGAGATTGTACCATGCATACATACTACCACCTCACCAAACGGAGCTTCCTTAAAGATCGCTAAGGAAGCTTTCATATTTAGAGCTGAGTCTGAGCTAGGTCTATCACTACTCCTCTGAGAACCTACTAAAACGACCGGCCCAGGCAGATTCCTTAAAGCAAAAGCTAGTGCTGAAGCTGTGTAAGTCATCGTGTCAGTTCCGTGAGCCACGAGAACGCCGTCAGCACCCGACTTAATCAGCTTCCCGACCTCACTACTCAGCTCAGCCCAGTATGCAGGCGTTAAGTCCTCACTAAATAATCTACTATACTCTACTACAGCAAGTTCCGATGCGTAATCAATAAACTCAGGAACCGCCTCAAGAAGCTCAGTAGCAGTTATTGCTGGTCTGACCGCGCCAGTCTCATAATCAACCCTACTCACGATAGTCCCGCCAGTACTCAAGAACGTGAGTTTGAGGTTACCGTTACCCTTAACAATACTGCTGGAGAGTTCAGACTCGTGAAACCTCACAACACCCTCACTCAAGACCTCTACCTCAGCATCACTCACATCAACACCGATGTTGTATCCATTATCTAGCTTAATCACTAAGATCTTATCAGAACTAAACTCACTCTTAGGTAGAACCACACCCTCATAAACTAGAGAGCCCTTCTTAATCCTTACCCTATCTCCTACACTCACACGTGAAGCCAAACCAGCACCTCAATTAAGGAGCTTTAAAGAAGTAATTATTTCTTTATACCTCAAAAACTAAGCAGAAACCTTCCCCTTCCTAGGTACTGAAGAAGGAGGTACTACGGTAGGTACTGGGAGACCGGCCTCCTTCCTCTTCCTAATCCAGTACTCACGCCTATTCCTCTGTTTCGGCGGGAGATTCCTCTTAGGTTTCTTCTCTATTTTCGGTGTCTGACTCCTAACCTTACCAGCCTTGGTCATCGAACCGTGTGTAGGCATGCCCTCAACCCACATTAA
>CALIBI010000017.1 GCA_938045815.1 uncultured Sulfolobales archaeon
AGTAAACAGCTAGAGAAAATACATCTTAACAAGAAACCACTCTTCGAAACACCAGTAGATGGTTACTACAAAGTCATCGTCCCAAAGAAGAGCTTCAACCAAGATTACACAGCACTAGAAGCTATAGGTAATGCCTCGTTAAAGCTCTACTGGAAGGCCTATCACTTAATAAAGCAGAAGAACCTACCAATGCAAAAGGCCTTAAGTGAAGCGCGGCGCATACTAGGCTTAGAATATAACACCTGGATCCTAGGATTACCTCGCCTCCAAAAATCAACTGGGTACTTCATTAGTCAACGCGATAAAGATATACGGAGGAAGTCACCAATTATCTTCACACTCATCAAACCGCTTAGGAGGGATAGCCCTTACTACATCTTAGTGCTTGGCTTTAAGACATATGACTGGGAGGCACTCAAGATGATCCATAAAGGTAAGTATGGAGAAAACGCTGTTAAAATAAACGTTGATGCAGTATTTGAAGAGTCTATGGACTGTATTAGGGGTATCATTGAGAGGTTACATTCATAGGTGGGTTTATGACATCGTTTTCAAGTGGGTTGCAGAGAGGACTCTTCTCAGAGATAAGAAGAATAAAAGGTGATATAACAAGTATTAACTTACTGTCCTATGCAACTCTTGCTGGTGTGAACGTCTGTTTACTGAGAAGAGAGGAACAATCAGAGGAACAACCAATGAGAAAAAGAGAATTCCTAGAAAAGCTCTGTAAGATGAGTACTGGACAGCTCGGACATGTTCGAGAGTATTTTGATAGAGTTAGGGATGCTTTGCTGAGGAATGGTTACCATGTTAAGTTATGTCGCATAAGATTAGAGGATAGAGGGCTTGTAGGTACTGGCAGCGTATTTGGGAAAGTACTCTTCGAGGTCGGCTTATCCTTTGACTCAATTCTCAACGTGCCTTACATCCCTGCCTCCTCACTTAAGGGAGCTTTCAGACACGTACTTGAGCAGTTAGGGAGGTCTGAGGAAGCTAAGCTCATCTTCGGGAGTACTGAGGAGATGGGGGTTGTAGGAGTTACTGATGCCTACCCCACCTCTCTAGGCTCTAGCAATAAATTACTCAGCCCTGACGTCCTCACACCACATTACTATATAGGTGGGGAGGCTGTAAAGACGGAGTTAGATGTAAAGCCAACACCTGTAGTTTTCACTACTATAGCACCTGGTGTGGAGTTTGAGTTCTACATTTACTATAATAAGAACCTACGGCACCTACTCGGAGGACATGTACTCACTACGAGTAAGGACTTAAGAGATGATGTTAACATCCATATCCATGATGGAGATCTAGCTCAGGCGTTGGAGGGGATAACTAATAGGGCACATATAGATCTTAGAAAGCTACTGCCACTAGTTGACCTCGCAGTTATCTATGCGTTGACACGTGGGGTAGGGGCGAAGACATCCATAGGTTACACTAAGTTCAAACTCCTTGAGTACAAGACTATAAGGTGATGCTATGGAGGATTTACGTAGTCTATATAAGTTGAAGATTGCTGCTCTCCTACACGACCCGCCAAGTAAGCCTTGGCTCATAATTAAGGGTAGGAAACATGAAGATAGAACTATAGATATTATTAAGAAGTTGGTAGGCTTTGAGGAGATCCCAAGTGAGGTGAGGAAAGCAGACCGTTTAGCCTCCAGCATTGATAGATATGTGCTCTCGATCTTCATGGGTGAGGAATACGTAGCTAGCTTCCTCCCAGTTAAGACCTTAAAGCTTAAGAACACGATCAACCCTCTCTTCGAGGTCGAGGTATTAGAAGAACTTAATGATGTAGCAGAGGAGAGCTACTGGAAGAAGCTTGAAATAATTAATAAGGTAAACGACCTTAAACTTAAATACCTACTTCTCTACGGACTCTACGAACTACTCTGGATCTACTCTAAGTTACCAGTAGGACCTGCAGACACACGTGTACCAACACATACGGTCTTCGACCACAACTACGCAACAGCTACCGCTCTAAACTGGGTTGGTGGCGAAGGTTTCCTAGTAGGTATTGATATAGCTGGTGTACAAGATTATGTAAGGTCTAGTAGGAAGGTTAGAGATGCGTGGGCCTCCAGCTACATAGTCTCCACACTCCTCTGGTATACGATCCTACCTTTCGTAAGTAATTTAGGTCCTGACATTGTCGTAATGCCTTCGCTCAGGCTTAACCCAATCTTCCACCACTGGCTCTATGAAGTAGTAGTGATGAGGTTAGAGCATATAGATGAAGTTAAGGAGGAAGTTAAGAATGTAGAGGAACTTATCTACTTAAACGAAGATATTAAGAAGATGTATGAGGAGCTTCGAATACCACCTTACGCTACATTACCTGAAAGAGCTGTTCTAGTTCTTCCAAGTAAGCAGTTAGTAGCAGAAGCACTTAGTAGTGATGTTAGGGAGGAGTTAGATATCGAGAAAGAGTTGAAGGATAGATTTACGAAGGGCTGGCGAATACTTTGGAAAGCATCTCGAAAGCTAGCTAAGGAGAAAGCGCAGAGAGACCTATGTTGGAAATTCATCGATAATGTCTTCGAAGAATATGAGAGGAGCTTCAGGAACTCACGCTTCGATGAAATACCACCACTTACTCTACGTGTTGAATATATCCCTGTTCAGGTTGGTAGGCAGGAATTATGGAGATTATACGATGATGCTTACCGCGAACTCTTAAAGAAGATGGAACTCCGGAAATATAGGAGGTTAGACCCAGCAGCTGAGCTCAATATTACCTTACTAACGGAGAGCGCGTTTAGCAATAGTATTGGCTACCCACGAAGGTCGAGGAGAGGATTTGAATACTGTACGTCTTGCGGGGTCCTACCAGCAATAATGGTTCTACCCGTTGGGGAAGGTGAGGAGCTGGAGGAAGTGTTAAAGAGCCGTCCTGAGCTTGAAAATCTTAAGCGGGTCTTCACCCCTGGTGAGAGGTTATGTCCGTGGTGTTTCCTTAAGAGAGTTATTAGTCTTGAGCCTGGATTACTTAACGTCCTACTCCTCGGCATAGATGAGGGTGAGGTAGATAGCTTTGTTGAGGGACTTCTGGGAAGGGAGAGCCTGCTAGGATTCCCTTCAGTCTCAGATATAGCTTCTCTTAGACTTAAGGAGAAACTCACTGAGCGTATGAATGATATTGTACGAGATGTTGAGAAGACCATGTTAGTAGAAGATTTACAATTACTTAAAGCTGCGGCGAGGAGGTTGCGTACGATATGGCCTGTTGAGAGGTATTTGATGGAGAAAGTAGAGATAGCACCTCTTGATGATGTCGAGAAGGAGATCCTTAAAGGACTCCTACTAACAGGCCCTGAATCTCTCTGGCTATCAGCTGATGTAGAGAAGAGGAATAAATGGGTAGGACTACTCAGGAGATTTAACCTCTCAGAATATGATTGGAGGTACTACGCTGTCCTAGTTGCTGATGGGGATAGCATAGGTGAGCTAGTTGAAGGTAAGCCTTCAGCCTTCTACCCGATCAGCAAGCAGAAGGAGATGGAGGTGTCTAGACAGATGAGGGAATTCCTCAGTAAATTACTTGAGGCTTCCGGGGAGGGGGACTTCAGGGAACTCCTCAAGACTATATGTAAGTGTGCTGAAGTAGATGTTAGGGGTTCAGCTGAAGGCAGGCAATGCCTTCTCGACGCATGGGTTAGCATGCTCTCTAATAAGTTAGGACAGTTACCTGAGGATGTTATGAGTAGGCTTGAGAAAGTAATTAGTCTAATCAAGCAGATCCTCTCAGCAACTACCATACCTGTTAGTTTCTCATACCATACAGCACTAAGTGCAGCTCTAGCTAGGCAGGCTTTATTAGATGCAGCACTTATAACAAGTCTTGGAGGCTTCGTAGTATATGCTGGAGGGGATGACCTCCTAGCTTTCTTACCACTTAATTCATCGCTACGCGCTGTCTACGCTAGTCGTAGGTTATTTGCTGGAGCTAGCCTTCAAGGAAGTAGTAAGTTGTTAGGACAATACGTAGAGTCTAGTAGGGGGTTCATAAAGTTGAAGAATGCGTATCTCTCAGCACTACCAGGAGTTAATAAGAGTTTCTGTGTTTATGTTACTCATTATATCTACCCACTTCAGACCGCACTTCACAACGCACGGGAAGCGTTAAAGACTTCGAAGAATTTCATGGTAGTGAAAATATGGTTGAATAAGCGTATGGAGGAACTCTATAAGGACTTCCTCGTAGTTGTCTATAGTCCTAGAGGTGGTATGGAAGTAACCGCCCTACCTCTCTCACTTAGTAGAGTAGTACACTCAGTTCTTAACAGCTCACTAAACCTCCAGGAATATCTTAATGGGCTTAGTTCTTCAGTATTGGCTTCAGATGGGTTGATGCGTGTGCTCACCCCTCTTACTGATAAGCCAGTGTATTCTGCTAGCCTTCTCTACGATGCTGAGGAAGTAGAGGAACTTATTCTCAAAGCTGTGGAGAAATTTAAGCCTGAAGGTGAATATGTAGATGTAGTAATATATAAGTTGATTGAGAAACTCCTTCAACGCAACCTCATTAGAGAGAGGGTTAGGGATTCGAAGATTATGTGGGTTGAGCTAGAAAACCTATTACAAAGCGAGCTATGGCGTATCCCACTACTAATTAATTGGGTTGGAGGTGTAGGTAGTGATAGTGAGGTTAGGAAATGGCACTTGCTTACAAGCTTAATTCGTTCTACTCGGCTCATTAGGGGAGGGATGAGAGCGTGAGTGAGGTACGAGTTATTAAGATCACACCACTCGAACCAATAATGCTTAGAGGGCCTGGAGAGTACGACCCATCAGTAAGAGGTATTACAAGTTGGGTGCGGTCTCTTACCTGGCCTTCCCCTAGCACGTTAGCTGGCTTCCTACTAACTAATCTAATACAGTACATGCCTAAGAAATCCTCTAACTGGTTAGAACTTCTGCGTAGGTATGAGGAACTCATGGAAGGTAGTGGTTTAAAGTGGGTTCGTGGACCATACTTCGTTGACGAACATGAAGAGATCTACGTCCCACTACTACTTAGGGAGATCCTTCTAATTAACTTAAAACAACTTAGGCATTACTTCAACGAATTGCTTAGAGGTTTTGAGGGATACCGCATTACAGAGGTTGTTAGAGCTATTCGTGAATACGTAATAAAACCTAAGTATCATGAAAGAGTTGGGATATCCCTACGTAGTAGGGAGGGGATGAAGGTAGTGAGGGAGGGCTACTTCTACTCCACTACCTTCACTCACTTCCCAGGAGGTGGATTCTCCGTGGAGGTTGGAGTGGCCGGCGATATATCAACGCTAAATAGCTGCGCAGCAACTTTCGGTGGGGAGGGGAGGGCTGTGAGAGTTGATGTAGATGGTGAGGTTAGGCTTGTACGGGAACTTCCTAATTTTACTAACGGCTACGTAGTTCTTCTCTCACCTCTCGTACTACCAGCAATTAATGTTACGCTAGTAGAGAGAAGTGGTGAGATTCGTGTTAACAACTACGTTATCGCTAAGCTTGTGAGTGGTAGGATTAGCGTTAGAGGGTTAGGGTACGCAATAGCTGAGCATGTAAGAAAACCTATCTATCCTACTGTTTTAGAAGGGTCGATCCTCTACCTCAAGGAATGTAGTAGTGATGTAAAGACTTACGGAGCCTATGCCTGCTTCTCCGAACTACGAGAAAGTTTGTTCTGGGAAAGAGCTAAAGTACTTGGAGCACTAGGTTTTGGAAGCTTTGCAATCTTAAAAAGTGAGTGAGGGTATGGAGGACCTTCTCTATTTTTCCTAATTACCTCTACTAAGCTCCTCATCAACTATAATAACCTGTTATCCATAGTTGAGCTTGGTGAAGCACCTAAGAAATGGAATTGAAAGACATATACGCTGTACCTTCCGTTGACTTCAGCACAGTTGTCAACATGTTAATGGTGTAGTCTTACCTACGCTGTTTAGTTCTAGAAAGCCGAAGACCTTATCTTCGCGGATGCTGAGGGTTATGTAGTCTACTGCTATTAAGTTCTTATTAAAAATCTTTGTTATGTTTAAGCTTTAATGATATCTCCTCTTAAGTCTCTTTATTCTTAAGCTTCTTTTCAACTTCCTCAAGCCGTCTAGTAGTTTCATTTAAAATCATTAGTACCTCTCTTAATGATTGCTCATCAAAACATTCCTCAAATGACCTAAACTAAATAGAGCTTTAAACAAATGTCTAAGAGATGTTCGAATTTCTTCAGCTTTCTCCGGCTGTATATGGAGCCAGAGCCCGCTTAACATTGGTAAAGCGAAGAACTTACTGCCTCTGTGGAAGTGATAGCATATCTTCAGCTGTTCCTCAAGGAGTTACCTCCCCTTATCTGTTAGTGTGTAGCGCTTCACACCAGCCTCTTTCAATGGTGCCTCACGAATGTAGTCGTTATCCTGAAGCCAAGCTAGGAGTGGGTAAACCGATCCAGGACTAGGCCTCCGGCACCCACCAGTACGTCGTTCAACCTCACTGATAATCTCCGAACCAGACATAGGCTTCTCACTTAAGAGCTCAAGTACTTGAAATCTTAGAAACCCCCTTTGGCGCAGTAGCTATATGTCTTAACCAACGTCTAAAGGGTGGGAAGTACTCACCGAACATTTATATCACCGTTGATATTAAATTTGATATAGAAATCCTCCTTAGTAAACCTTACTATAACACAGCTATAGAGAAACATATGAACTCACATCAACAGTTCTTATTCGTATCCTATCTAAATACTCCCTATAATTTAGAGCTAACTAATTTTAGAGTGGATGTGAGTTGATTAGTGAAGGTTAATGATTAGGTATGCTGAGATAGCTGTAAATGTCTTAACATCAATAACTTTGAGTTTAAGTAGGGTTTCTAGAACTCTATCTATCTTTAATTTAATGACTTCTATGAGTTCTCCTGGTTCCGGTCTTGAGCCAACCTATTCTAAGTCTATAGCGATGTATATGTGGAGGATTTCATCACTATAGCCTGGGGTCATGTAGACTGACATGAGCCCCCTAACTCTCTACGGTATGTAGCCGATCTCCTCAGCTAGTTCTCTCCTAACAGTATTGATAGGCTTCTTAGCTCTATGGATATCAACAACACCAGCAATCATATTAGCGATTAAGGTATTAAGACCTCAACACTTAATACCTAGCGGAATTAGGCTAACCGCAGTGCAGGCTAAGTGGTTAAGAGTTATACATCCATCGTTAACAACTCTATGGTGGGTCGGGGCCTTCGTAGCTATTTGGGGGACATTCTACGGTATCTTTGAAGTATACGTGTGAACCCTAACACGACTTCCTAGGCGCAGTACTATACGCGTTCTGGGGACTAACAAATATGCTACAAGCATTTGGAATATCACCTTACTAAACCTATAAACCAATCATAAAATAAACACCACTTTCCCCCTCACCTCAACACCCACTGAACTACTCTAAAGTCTAAGTACGCCTCTACTAAGGATGCTAAACTACGTAGTCTTCAGCAGACCTACGTAACTCTTAGGATTCACCAACCTCTCTCAGGTTAAACCCACCCCACATAACCCATCAGCTATTAATTCCTAGTTACACTCCGATCTATAAGATGACTTGATGATCTCCATAACGGACTTCTCAATACTTGCAAGCCATACCTCACGAAGCATGGCTATATCATGACGGACCTTAAAGAAAATCTGCATGAAAGGTTAATCTCAACAAAGTTTAGCTCAACCTCAAGCAATAAGAATTCCAATAAGATTAAATCGTAAAGGTCTAGCGGAAACTATAAATTCTTTGACCGTAGTGATTGTTGGTGTAATTCATGGTTAAGTACGTATTAACTAATTGCTACGTATTCGACGGCTTAGGGAACTTGTTTAAGGGGTCTGTCGTCGTCGACGGTAGTTTAATAGTTGATGTAGGGTCTGAAGGCTCTGTTGAGATCCCGGCAAATGCTGAGGTAGTAGATCT
>CALIBI010000018.1 GCA_938045815.1 uncultured Sulfolobales archaeon
ATCGTTTTGAGGAGGTTAAGCAAGCTACGTGATGAGTGTTCTATAGTTGGTGATGTTAGGGGGAAAGGCTTAATGATAGGTTTAGAATTAGTGAAGGATAAGGAGAGTAAGGTTAGGGGGTTTGAGGAAGCTAAGAAAGTAGTTTGGAGAGCTTACGAGCTAGGACTCTTCATCACGTTTTTGTCAGGGAACGTACTCAGGGTACAGCCCCCACTAACCATCGAGGAGGAAATCCTTGAGGAAGGCCTCAATATACTGGAGAGATCTATCAAGGATGTTGAGGACGGTAGGGTGAGTGACGAAGTTCTTGCTAAGATTCAGGGGTGGTGAAACATCATAGAGACCTAACACGCCTCTAACCTCGTGAAACAGATATAGTAGATTACGCACACCCCCAATACTTAAGCTTGCTTCCAAAAAGAATTGTAAGAACTGTAAGCAGACTTTCTCAAATCTCGTGGTAAGCCGCTCAGGAACGGCCTCACACGAAACTTAAGTAGTAGTGTGGGCTTACTTAGCTTTGAGTAGAAGAAGACGTAAGTCCCTAAAGCCGTTAGGGCAAGCAATACTAAGAGTGCTTGATGAACTACTAAGGCGTAGTCAGCTATCTTAGCTACTCTCAGAATTCTCACAACTTAAGTCCCTCATCAAGTAAACCCTAGCGATGTTGCCGGACCTCTTAACCTGTGCTAAGCCCTTAATCTCTAGTAACTTGACGTTCTCAGATACTATCTTCCCGGACGCAACACGAGTTACCTGACATTAGTTGAGTTTAAAATATATTTCTGAGGAATATAGTAAGTCGGGAGTAGATTTGAAAGCGATTGAAGTAAGAGATTTGGTTAAGGTTTACGGGCACGAGGTCAGAGCTCTAGACGGTGTGAGTTTAGATGTTGAGGGTAGTACCGTCCACGCCTTATTAGGTCCTAACGGTGCTGGAAAAACAACATTGATAAGAGTCATAACTACACAGCTTAAACCCAACAGCGGCTACGCGAGAGTTTTTGGTTATGACGTTACTAAAGAGTCTTCTGAGGTTAGGAGCTTGATTGGTTACGTGCCTCAGGAAGTTTCACTCTGGAGTGACTTGAGTGGTTACGAAAACATGCTCATGTATTCGAAGATATACGGCATCCCCAGAGAGATTAGGAGGAGGAGAATCGAGGAATTACTTGATTTTATAGGCCTGAGCGAAGCTTCAGGAAGACTTGTCAGGACATACTCTGGAGGCATGATTAGGAGGCTTGAGATAGCTATTGCTCTAATGCGTAATCCCAGACTCCTAATCCTTGATGAACCTACTATAGGGCTTGATCCAGGAGCGCGTAGCCTAGTCTGGGACAAAATAAGTGAGTTTAGGAGAGAGAACGGCGTGACAGTGTTTTTCGCTACACACTACATGGATGAAGCCGATAAGTACGCTGATTACGTGACTCTACTTAATCAGGGGAGAGTAGTATCTCACGGGACACCGAACGAGTTGAAGAGGCATGTAGAGGGTAATAAAGTCCTCATAACTCTTAAGAATAACACGGATAGTTCACGGTTAAGTGAAGTCCTCTCTAGCGTTCCTGGAGTAGCTATATCTAGTTTCGATAATAATTGCTTAGAGCTGGTGATTAGTGACGTACCTACCAGACTCCCAGCCATACTTGAGAAAATATTCGTTAGTGGTTATTCAGTCTCGGAAGTAAAGATTCGTGAAGCAACGCTGGACGAGGTTTTCATAAAACTTACCGGTAGGAGGATAAGTGACGAGTCAGGGAGGATGAAGGAAGTAGTTAGTGTGAGGAAGATGATTAGGAGGGGTGGGTAATGCGTTCAATAAGATTAGAGCCTCTTTTCTCGATGGCTGAGATGGAGTTGAGGAGGCTTAGACACGACCCCTTTGAGATAATCACACGAGCTGTTCAGCCAATACTCTGGGTAGCTGTCTTCGGTTCCGTTATGGCTAAAATAAGAGCTTTTCCGAGTGTGGGTGATTACGTATCATTCATAACTCCTGGTGTGATACTCCAGTCTTCTACCTTCATATCTCTGGCTTACGGGATAGCCCTAATATTTGAGAGAGAGTCAGGGATACTGAAGAAGTTGCTGACCTCACCTATCCCTAGGAGCTACGTAGTTGTTGGGAGAGCTCTCGCAGGTAGTGTTAGAGCGTCGACACAGTACGTCATAGTTTTGGCGTCAGCCGCTGTCTTGGGTGCTAAAATAATTAGTAATCCGCTAAACCTGATTACTGGTTACTTAGTGCTTGTTCTAGCATGTATGGGGTTTACGGGGCTATCTATACTTATAGCTTCTTTACTGAGAACTCGTGAGAGGTTTATGGGTATAATAGGAGCTATAACGATGCCCCTCTTCTTCGCTAGTAATGCGCTGTACCCGATTGAGGTAATGCCTGACGTGATTAAGTATGTTTCTCTAGCTAACCCGCTCACCTATACCGTGTCAGCTCTGAGGAAGTTGCTCGTAAGTAACTCGTACGACATACTTCAGGAAACACTAATACTGACTTGCTTCACTGTACTAGCTATAGGAGCTGCTGTTAAGAACCTGAGAAGGATTATTGAGTAAACTATAATTTACTGTATGTAAAGTAATTACTTGAGGTATTAGTTATGAGTGAGTACGTTCACGAGACTCAGCGCGGGTGGTTGATAGGATTCTGTAGAGCTTCTAAGTATTTGATGATTGCTACGTTGATTGAGAATGTTTTGCTTTTCTTACTTTTATGGTGGTTGATAAGTGTCTTTCTTAGCTTCTTCTCGTTTGGTAGGCAAGACTTTCTTGATTTAAGTGAGGGACTCACTCACCTAATGCTGAATCCTCAGATGCAGTTAATTATGTTAGGCTCCATGATTAGTTACTTGCTGTGGCTGTACGCAGTATTTGGTGAGATGATTCCTTCTCTGAGGGAGTTGGAGTATCAGGGAGTTAGTTTGGGGAGCTCACTAACCATGGTTATTATCGGGACTATAGCGACCTTAACATTAATAGCTATTCAAGTAACTATATTGTCTCTCGCTTACCTAGTAGTGAGTGGCATAACCGCTTTGTTAACTATCTACTTACTAGCTTTTGGTATCTTAGTTGCTTATCTCTTAACGTACGTGGGGTTCTTTCTAGTCTTCGATAGATTAGGACGATTTCTGGGTGTTGGGAGGTTTGTTTCTGCTGGTGTTCTAGTTCTTGTTTCTGCGTTCATAATCTTTTTAGGACCGGTAGCTTGGTTTATTTCCTTCACTACGACACGTAAACTACTTAGTACTGCTGCTTAATGACTGGACCGAAAAGCTTATTAATTTGTGTTGATTTATTGGATAGGGTATCCAATATGGTAAGCCAAAAGATCTATGTCGTGTTGCTTTCAATAGTTCTTGTGTTCAGTATTGCTTCTTTCATGATTAATTACTTACTAATTACTGAGGTTAGAGATATGCTTTTAAGGCAGGAATCAGCTATAGGCATGGTACAGGCTAACGTTTCCGAGCTTCAGGAGCTAGTTAACACGCTTAGCAGGAGGACTGAAGAGGTAGGAGACGCTATTAAGGTACTGCAGTTAAGGTATGAAGAACTTAGTAGTGAGTTAAGGGAAGTTAAGTATCCTCTAGTAATGACTGATAGTGTTGGGAGGACTGTTTTCGTTAATTATGAGCCGTTGAGGGTGGTTTCAGTAGGTCCTTCACTAACTGAGGTCTTGTTTGCTCTAGGTTTGGGTGATAGGGTTGTTGGTGTTGATAGGTTTTCTAACTACCCGCCAGTTCTTAACGAATTAGTTATGAATGGGACTATCAAGGTTGTTGGTGATGCTTTCACTCTGAATGTAGAGTTGATAGTTAGTCTTAAGCCTGACGTGGTCTTCCTTACTTATTCTGCTCAGCTAGAGAAGTATGTTAAGACTTTATCAGATTTAGGTATTTGTGTTTATGTTGTTAGGGTTGAGGATCTCGGGGATGTTTATAATACTATCATGTCTTTAGGACTCATCATGAATAGAGTTGATGTTGCGTTAGAACTACTTAAGAACATGACTAGCAGTATTATGAGTACTTACTCGATAGTTACTAGCTACCTCAACACTACCGGAGCTCCTAAGGTTCGTGTTTACTGGGAGATTTTCCCTGACTACTGGACTTTCGGGGGGAACACGTTCCAGAATAGCGTCGTGGTTTATGCTGGTGGGGAAAATATTTTCGGGAATACTACTCTTTCCTGGTTTGTGGCTACTCCGGAGTCTGTGATTAGTTTGAATCCCTCTGTTATTCTATTAAGCTATAATTACGGGATGTTCGGCAGTCCTCAAGACTTAATAGTAATGGTGTCTTCGAGACCTGGCTGGAGCAATATTACGGCTGTGAGGGAGGGTAGGGTTTACGTGTTGGGTGGTGTTGTTGAGGATATTGTTTCGCGTCCTGGTCCTAGGTTAAGTCTAGCTATCGAGATTCTTGCTAGGATTCTCTATCCTGAGGCATACAACATAACTCAAGTTCCTAGCTTCGTGGACGAGAATGTCGCTAGTTTGTGGGGGGTCTCACTAAGTTAGTGTTGTGTTTCTCATGAGTAGTGTAGAGTCTTTTATTTCGTGGAGGAGAAGAAGGTTTCTGCTCGTATTGGTTGTGTCGGTTTCCATACTGTTTTCTGCTTTCTTCACTCACTTAAGCTTAGGTTATAGAGTAATGAATCCGTTAAGTGTTTTGTTTTCAGGTATTACGCAACTCGTTGAGGGTGGTTTAGGTGTTGAGGGTTACAGGGTTTTGAGAGTCTTAACAGCTGTTGTTGTTGGTGCTGCTCTAGCTTTCTCTGGGTACTTGATGCAGTTGAGTACTAAGAATCCTTTAGCTGACCCGTACATACTCGGTGTTTCTTCAGGTGCTTTATTCGCTGTCTCTCTAACACTGTCTCTCGCGGGCTTCGTGACACACCCACTCATGATTGGTGTTAGGTTTCTTACTGCTTTCTTGGGTGGTTTGGTTGCTTACCTAGCTACCTTATTCGTTGCTTCTAGAGCTGGTATGACGCCAACCTCTCTTGTTTTGGCTGGTGTTGCTGTGGGTACTTTCTTCTACTCAGCGTCTCTCCTACCTCAGTATTTTATTTCTCGAGACATACATAAGCTGATTGCGTGGAGTATGGGTTCTTTCGTGAGTCCTTCAGCGTCAGTCCTGGTTTTGATGGTTCTCATGCTCTCCCTAACTACTTGCTACGTGTTCTTCGTGAGGCACCCGCTGAACAACCTGCAAGTGAGTGATGATTTCGTGAGGCAGTTAGGGAGGGATCCAGCGAAGTTGAGGAGGTACTCTACCCTACTAGCATCACTAATGACCTCACTCACTGTTGCTTGGTTTGGTGTGATAGGTTTTGTTGGTTTGGCTGCGCCGCATATTTCTAGGAGGGTTCTTAAGTCTAGTGATCTAGTTTTTGTTTTACCGGTGTCTGTTGTTTTGGGTTCGCTCCTACTTACTGTTTCTGATCTTCTTAGTAAGGTTTTGATAGTTGGTGTTGAGATTCCTGTCAACGTTATCGCTTCGATGATTGGCGCGCCCGTACTAGCTCTAGCTTTGGTGGAGTTGAGGAAGTATGGTTCTTGAGGTTAGTAGGTTGTGTGTTTCCTACGACAATACTCAGGTTTTGAGGGGGGTTAGCTTCACTCTTGGTGAGGGGATTGCGGCTGTTGTTGGTCCTAACGGTGCTGGTAAGACAACACTACTTAAAGCTATTTCTGGCTTGATTAATTATGAGGGTTCTGTGAAGATACTTAATAAAGACTTAAGTAGTCTTGCTGCTGAGGAGAGAGCAAAACTAGTTACTTACGTACCACCGATAGTTGACGTAATGCCTGACATGAGTGTGGGGGACTTAATACTTAGTGACCCGCTAATCGATAGAGAGCTACTCGAGCAATACGTATACTTGTTTGAGTTAAGCACCCTACTGAAGAGGAGATTAAGTAGAGTGAGTAGTGGTGAGTTGAGTAGAGCGTTAATAGTTAAAGGACTCTCAAGAAACTCGAGAATCATAGCTCTCGACGAACCACTATCACACATAGACATGAGATTCCAACTAATACTACTAAAACACCTAAGAACCTTAAGCAAAGAAGGCAAAACAATCCTAATAGCATCCAACCAACTAAACCCACTACTAAACTACACAGACAAAATAATAGCCCTCAAAAAAGGCGAAACAATCTTCACAGGAAACACAACAGACTTCATAAAAACAAACACACCCGAAAAAATATACGACGTCAAATTCGAAACAATCCTAAAAGACAAATACATAGACCTAATACCCACCCCCTAACCCAACACCCCCCAACTAATTCCTGCTATTTCAATTCATTCTTGTTTGATACAAGTCATAAGGCTCGGACCGTTTTTGGTGATGGGTGGCACTTTCAATTCATTCTTGTTTGATACTAAGCGTCGTTGACGTTGATTACAGAAATGTGAGGATCTTTCAATTCATTCTTGTTTGATACTAACTTATTCTTTGCCCACCACCTAATGAAGTTAGCTTTCAATTCATTCTTGTTTGATACAATGACTTTGTGCGTGACTTCCTACGTGGGGGCACGATCTTTCAATTCATTCTTGTTTGATACATTTTGCAGCTTTTGGGGGCAACAGGAGGGTTACAAGAACTTTCAATTCATTCTTGTTTGATACACAACTTGCCGCAAAACCCCGACCTAGGGGATGTTAACGCTTTCAATTCATTCTTGTTTGATACATGTGTCATTGATGAAAACGTATGGGACAAAGAGACAGTCTTTCAATTCATTCTTGTTTGATACATACCTATTGTTTTAAGCATGTTAGGTAGGGTTAGTGTGAACTTTCAATTCATTCTTGTTTGATACTAGAGGACTACAAGAATCCCGTTTATAGGGCTTTAGCTAGCTTTCAATTCATTCTTGTTTGATACTTGTTAGTGAAGACTTAAAAACTGAGATACTAAATGTAGCTTTCAATTCATTCTTGTTTGATACCAGGAGCTAAGGCACCAGATATTCCTATGTCCTCATCTTTCAATTCATTCTTGTTTGATACCACAGCAAACTTAATATTAGGGAGGGAGGTGATGTGAGGAACTTTCAATTCATTCTTGTTTGATACCAAGCTTTCCTCAAGGTGTGTCTAATCAATTGTATCTTCCTAACTTTCAATTCATTCTTGTTTGATACAGAGCCTTGTTGTTCCTATTGTTTTAAGTATTCTTGGCCTTTCAATTCATTCTTGTTTGATACGCTTGGCTCCGGTGCGTGTGTTTGTCCAAAGCAGCATTACTTTCAATTCATTCTTGTTTGATACTGTTTTGTGCGTGGTTTTTGTGCGTGTTTTCTCTCCCAATTATTACTTCCTACGCGTGGTTATTTAAATTTTACATTAGGAGTTCTGTCGGAAGAGGTACTCCACGCGTGGTTACTCCTAATGGTGTTTTTTAGGTTTTTGTTATTTGGTATGTTCCGTCTTTGTAGATGGTTATTTTTATTGGTTTGATTATTTTGGTTCCTTCGATGTTTTCTGGGGCGTTGATTCTTATGTGGTCGTATATGGTTGTGAAGTTTCCTTTTAGTTTTATTTTTTTCTCGTCGGCTAGTTGGATTAGTTTTTGTGGTATTGTTACTAGGTGTGTTCCTGGTTCTATGGTTATTTCTCCGGCTTTGGTTAGGTCTTTGTATGTTTTTAGTGTTTCTTCGGCTAGTTTTATTTTTCTTAGGGCGTTTTTCTCTATGATTGATATGTTTTCTCTGGTGGTTCCCATGATTTCAGCTATTTCTTTCTGTGTTTTTCCTTCGGTTCTTAGTTTGAGTACTTTGTATTGTTTTTCTGTGAGTAGTCCGTATTTTCTTTCTTTGCTCACGTTTTGATGCCCCTACGAATACATTACGTCATTAACACTTATAATTAGACTTACTCTATTTCTTGTAGTGATCGTGATGACGTACCTGGTTTACCGTAGGGGGTTCTATCTTAGGGTGAGGAGTGAGGTTCTTGATCTTCTTGTTTCTTGGGTTGTTCTGAGTTTTTCTTTCGCTCTATTCATGAGTTCAGGTTTTGAGAAGTTGTTTTTGAGTATCTCGTACTCCTCAGTAGGTGTTGGGTCCGCGTTCATACTTCACGAGCTAGCTCACAGGCAAGTTGCTAGAGCTTACGGTCTTGAAGCCAGGTATAGAGCGTGGTACCTAGGACTACTCATAACCCTAGCAGTAGCTTTGATCAACGCAGCCATCAAGCTACCGATACTATTCGCGGCTCCGGGAGCAGTAGTGATTTACGGTTACTGGGGGCGTGTAAACCTAACAGCCGAGCTGAGAGTAGCGGAATCAGGCCCCCTAACCAACATAGCTGTGGGGATCGTTGGGTGGGTCATCCTCCAAACGATATCACCAACACCCACGCTCACCGAACTACTACACTACATCGTAAGAATCAACACCTGGATAGCTTTCTTCAACCTCCTACCCATACCCCCACTAGACGGATCAAAAATAATTAGGAGGTCCCCGGTAGAGTGGGTAATCATGTTCGTTATAAGCATAGCGACACTGAGGTTACTAGCCCAACTAAGTCTCCCAACTCATCCTCACTTAATACACAGTACTGGCGGCTGATTGAAGTCATTAGTAGTACTCGCTCTCAATTTACTTGTGGGTTTGTGGAGGTAGTGCTGGGATTAAGTCACTACTTAATGCTAGTTTTAAGTATTTTTTCGGGCGTTCTATTAATCTCCTGATCTCACTCTCAAGTTCGTTACTACTCACGGTTCTTCTAGCTAGTCCTAGTTCTATAGCTTTCTTCGCTACTGCCATAGCTTCCTGCACGTATGCTTCTTCCTCATCCATTCTTGGGATGATGTATTCTTCGTGAATTCCTCTCTCTTCCGCGTAGTTTGCTAGCGCGTTAGCAGCTGCTACGAACATCTCGTCAACCATCTTCTTAGCTCTGACTGTGAGGACACCTCTGAACACTGCCGGGAACCCTAAACTATTGTTTATTTGGTTCGGGAAGTCAGACCTGCCGGTAGCGACGATCCTGGCACCACCCTCTCTAGCTTCCCAAGGCCATATTTCCGGGATCGGGTTAGCTTCAGCGAATACTATGGCATCATCACTCATTCCTGATACCCACTCCTTCTTGATTATCCCTGGACCAGGTCTTGATGCCGCGACAACTACGTCAGCACCCTTCATAGCTTCCCTGATACCCCCTACAACCCCTTCTCCATTACTTTCTACAGCTACCGCGTACTTCCAAGGATTCTCTCTCCTTATTACTTCTATGTCTGGTCTGTCCCTATGGAGGATGCCCTTACTATCAACAACCACGATATTCTTAGGGTTAGCGCCAACGACCTTAAGGTACTTGTAAAGAGCTATGTTAGCAGCGCCAGCACCAACCAGAACTATCTTAACCTCACTCAACTTCTTACCAACTATCTTCAGAGCGTTCGTGAGTGCAGCTATGTTCACTAACGCAGTGCCTTGCTGGTCGTCATGCCAGACAGGTATCTCAAGAATCTCCTGCAGCTTCTCAAGCACGTAGAAACACTTAGGTGATTCTATATCCTCAAGATTAACAGCACCGAAACTCGGCTCAAGAACCTTCACGACATAAACAAACTTATCGGGGTCTCGCTCCCTCAAGACCAGCGGGACAGCGTCAACACCTCCCAGAAACTTGAAGAGTAGTGATTTCCCCTCCATAACTGGTAGAGCTGCTTCAGGACCTACGTCACCTAAACCAAGTACTCTAGTCCCGTCACTCACTACAGCCGCGTAATTCCACCTCAAAGTATAGTTGAACGAGGAATCAACACCCTCCTCATAAATCTTCTTAGAAGGTGACGCGACACCAGGCGTATACCACACGGAGAAATCCTCCAACCTAGTCACGGGAACTTTAGGAACTACCTCAATCTTACCTCCATACTTCCTATGAAGTTCTAACGAGATCGTGAACCAATCACTCTCCTTACTCACAAAACCACCAAGTTTTGCCTGAGAAGCAACAATATAAACTTAAGCAAGAATGTATGGGACAGAATTCGAGTCCTCCTTACTTTGCTTTATTTTATTCTTAGTCATGTTTTAGGTGGGCTTGCGGGTGTAGCTATGGTTTCTGATTTTAGTGTAGGTTTGTACGAGCGTGAACCACCTATTCCTCCCGGCGAGTACGTGAGGGTTAGTTATGAGGTTCTTAAGAGTTTCACTCATGAGCTCTTCGTCAGTGCTGGGCTTTCCCTCGATGATGCTGAGGTTGTGGCTGATGCTTTAGTTACTGCGGATCTTATGGGGATTTCGAGTCACGGGGTTCAGAGGGTTAGGAGGTATGTTGATGGGTTGCTTGGGTGTTGCGTTAATCCTAGACCTAAGGTGAGGTTAGTTAGGGATGTTGGTGCTGTTGCTTTGCTGGACGCTGATGGTGGTTTAGGACATCCCGTAGGTGTTAAGGCTATGAAGATCGCTGTCGAGAAAGCTAAGGTTTTCGGAGTGTCTCTCGTTTTGGTTCGAAATAGTCAGCACTACGGGATCGCCGGCTACTACGCTCTCAAAGCTGTTGAGGAAGGCTTGATCGGGGTTTCAGTAACTAATTCTGAGAAGCTAGTTGCTTACGTCAACACTACCAGTAGGGTTTTAGGCACTAACCCGATAGCTATCGGTGTGCCCAGACCTAAACCCCCGCCAATACTCTTCGACGCAGCAACTTCCGTGGTTCCTGTAGGTAAGATAGAGCTCTACGCTAAGCTAGGCAAAACCGTTCGTGAGGGGTGGGTTCTTAGTCAGGACGGGTCCCTACTCAGCGGAGACGCTAACAAGATACTGAACGAGATCAAGAATGGGAGAGCAGCTATCCTGCCACTAGGAGGTCTGGGTGAGGAGTTCGGAGGACATAAAGGCTCGGGACTCGCTTTCATGATCGACGTAATCGCGGGAGTCTTGTCAGGAGCTGCGTGGGGAATACACGTAGGCTACACAACAGGAGAAAAACCAGCCAACGTAGGCCACGCATTCGCAGCAATAAACATAGAATCCTTCATGCCAACACAAGAATTCCACGCAAGAATAGAAAAATATATCGAAGAAATAAAATCACTCCCTAAACACCCCCAAGCAGACAAAATCTGGCTACCGGGAGAAAAAGCCTGGCACACCATGCAAACCAGACTCAAAATAGGCATCCCACTACACAAAAACATATGCAAAGAACTAAACCAAGTAGCAAAAAACCTAAACATAAAAAACAAACTAAACTGCGACAACTCAACACCCCCAACCTAACCCACACTAACACCTCTTCAATTCATTCTTGCTTAATACCCTTTCTTCTTGTGTTCTACGAGGATTCTGAGTGCTTGAGTTAGTTTTAGTTAGGAGATTCCTGAGTTTCGTGGAGTACTCTCTATTTGTGAGTGCTGTTAGGGTAGGGCATGAGGTAGTGTTAGTGATTAGCTGGGTTTGAGGTCTTGAAACCGTGAAATAATTTGCTGCTAGGAAGCCAGCAATGAAGCCTACAAAGATTAGGGAAATTATCGAGGCCGCCCTACCAGCACACAAAACACTAAACAGGCTGAAACATCTAGAAGAAATTTAATATGGTGACTATTTTAGCATGCATCGAGGATTTATTAAGGAGTGCGACTAAAATATTTATGAGGGTATTATTAATGAAGGGAGTATCGAAAACATTAGTAGCCGTGGCTGTTGTCGTGATTGTTGTTCTGGCTGTCGTGCTAGCGTACTACGTTCTAACACCCCCAGCACCCTACAAGATCACTATATATACTGGAGGTACTGGAGGTGTCTATTACCCCCTAGGAGTTAAGCTCGCAGACCTGCTGAATAAGTATGCTGGAGACAAGATAACTGCTTCAGCATCCTCAAGCGGCGCGTCAGTAGCTAACGCGAGAGCTCTGGGGACGGGGGACGCAAACCTAATATTCATACAGAACGACATAGCTTACTACGCGTTCAACGGACTCTACATGTTCTCTGAAGGAAGAATAGAAAAGATCAGAGGACTAGCGACACTATACCCAGAAATAATCCAGATAGTCGTTAGAGCAGATAGCGGGATAAAAACCATAAATGACCTAGAAGGGAAGAGGGTTGCGATAGGTGCTGCAGGAAGCGGGACTGCTGTGGAGGCAGAAATAATACTTAGAGCTGCTGGGGTGTGGGACAAGATAACAGTCCAGAACCTAGACTTCGCGCAAGCAGCACAAGCACTCAAGCTAGGCCAGGTAGACGCGGCTTTCGTGGTAGCAGGAATACCTACCTCAGCAGTCATGGAGCTAGCGGCGACAACACCTGTGAACCTTGTTGAGATACCTGACGAACTACTCAACACACTGAGGCAGCAAGGCTACCTATTCTTCGTACCGCACACAGTACCTAAAGAAACATACACAGGCCTAGACAAAGACGTGAAAACTCTTGCAGTAATGGCTATGCTAGCAGTAAGCTCTGAAGTGCCTGACGACGTAGTGTACACGATACTCCAGGTGATGTTCGATAAAATAGATGAGTTAAGGCAAGCACACTCGAGAGCTCAAGACATAAGCCTAAACAAAGCACTTCAAGGACTACCCATAAAGCTACACCCAGGAGCAGTCAAGTACTACCAAGATAAAGGAATCACAGTACCTCAAGAACTAAAACCGTAAGAAAAATGAAACCAAAAAACAAAAAACGAATTCTTTTTTTAGTCACAGCACTCACCATACTCACAACTATCTCAACACACCCAGCGATAGAAGCAAACAAAGTAATCATTGACGAAACAGAATACCTAGCCACCCGAAACACCACAATAAAAATAAGACTAGAGTACAGACACAGCGTCGAGCTAACGAACATAACAGAAGAATACCATATAACGAACTGCGAGATAAGGCTAGCGAAGTTCGTGTGGCCAGGATACGGCGCGGGATTACCGTCAAAAACTAACGACACATCAAGCCACGAAATAGACGAAAACAAAAACTACGTAGTGAGGAACATAACACTAAACACAACAGTACTCAGGATAAGCATGAAGCACAGAATCAATCCTAAACTAACGATCAACGGTGAGGAAGTAGTGAGTAGTGGGGAGGTAGTAGTGATTACGTGCACGAGAATCTCGTTGATAGAGCTACTAACGAGCCGGGAACTACGCCAATTAAGTGGTAAAACTTAAATTAGTAACCCTCAATAAATATCGATTGAGGCGTCTTGAGTTGGCTGAAGCTCTAGCTATCGAGAGAGCTAAGTCAGGACGGCTAGCCAGGCTCACACTTTTACTGGGAGTAGTCTTCGCAGTATACGAACTGGTTTTCGTGATGGGGCTTAATTTCTCGCTCTACACTATGTTAAGGAACATAGGACTAGACATCAAACCACTACTGTATGCCCCAGACATACAGCAGAGCATGGCTTTCTTGCTAGGCCTACTGATGCTGGCGGCCTACATAATATACCCAGCAACGAAAAAGACAAAAACAGATAAGGTACCCATACACGACTACGTACTCGGCGTAGTAGCTCTAGCCTCAATGCTTTACCTAGTAATCATATACCCTACAGTGGTTCAGTACGGCTACGTTGAGGCAACACTACCTAACGTACTAATACCACTGATAGCTATAGCGCTGCTCCTGGAAGCTTCTAGGAGGTCGTTAGGTGTAGCACTACCAGCAATAGCCACAATAATAATGTTTCTCGGAATCATGTATGAAGGATTCAACATAAGGAGATTCATAAACCACATGTTCTACGCTAGAGAAGGAATATTCGCTATCCCGCTATACGTCATGGTCTCGTACGTCTTCGCGTTCGTTTTCTTCGGCTCGATACTGGAGAAGGTCGGGGTCGGCGACTACATAACTAAGTTCGTGATGTCTCTAGTGGGTCATAGGTGGGGAGGACCAGCAAAGACAGCCGTAGTAGCGAGTGCATTAATGGGGACGGTCTCAGGAAGTTCTGTAGCGAACGTATTAACGACAGGAACTTTCACGATACCGCTAATGAAGAAAGCTGGTTACCCACCAGAGGTAGCCGGAGCTGTGGAGCCAGTAGCCTCTACGGGAGGGCAGTTAATGCCACCCATAATGGGGGCAGCAGCCTTCGTCATGGCTCAATTTCTCGGAAGACCTTATAGGGACATAATAATTGCTGCCGCAATACCTGCAATACTTTACTTTACGTCAGTCTACATATTCATAGACAGAGTAACTAAGAAGCTGGGAGTAAACCCAATCAACAAAGAACTACTACCGAACCTCAGGGAACTAGCTCGCGGGATATACTTACTCAGCCCGATACCTGTCGTCACGTACCTCCTTCTCTCAGGTCTTGAACCTCAGTACTGCGCTCTAGGAGCTATAGGTGCCGCAATAATGTCTGCCTGGATATACCAGAAAACACTTGGGATCACCACAAAACTACTAGTTACGAGCGCGATAATCTTAGTAGGTTTTGTTTCCTACCTACTAGGGCTACCGGTCAGTGCAGCGATATTCTTCGCTGGAGTCACCTCAGTTTTCGTAGCGGTACTCATAGGCTACGCAGCGAGAGGGAGCCGCGAGATGGCGTTAGCACTCACGAAAGCATTCGACACAAGCTTGAGGAGCGCTATAACAGTCTTCTTCGCGGCCTCGTGCGCCGGACTAATACAGGGGGTCCTCACCATGACTGGATGGGCAACGACTATAGGCTACCAGCTAGTAGAGATATCTGGAGGTAACATATTCATATTGATGGTTACGGCGATGTCTATAAGCCTAGTTCTGGGTATGGGAGTCCCCACAACAGCTAACTACATAATAACCTCAACCATAGTCGGAACGCCGATGGCTAGAGCAATAACAGCAATAACCGGGATAGACCTAGACCTGGCTAAGCTGGTAGCACACATGTTCGTCTTCTACTTCGGCATACTAGCAGACCTGACACCCCCAGTAGCTCTAGCATCGTACGCCGGAACACTACTAGCTAAGTCGGAATTCTGGAAAACAGCACTCAACGCTACGAAGTACGCGTTAGCCGGCTACCTAGTACCCTACATATTCGCTCTAGACCCAGCACTACTAATACTCCCGGCGGGTTCTATGAACCCACACACAATATACAGGATAACATACGGGGTGGCAAACACCCTACTCTCTATGCTGATGCTTAGTGCGGGCATAGTCGGCTGGCACGGCACACACATAGGCAAGCTGCAGAGAGTGTTATTGATAGTGTTGGGTATCGCTAACCTAACACCATACGAGTACATGACACCTACTCTAGCGGCTGCCTACATAGGACTCTACGTATACAACACTAGAAAACGAACGAGAACCCATTAATTATGTCTAAACACAGTTTTCTATATTAACGACTGTGTGTGGCAGCTTACCCTCTCTAAGAAACCTCACTACCTCTCTAGCAACAAACTCGCTAGTACCTCTAAGAGCTTCGTAAGCGAAACCAGCAATATGTGGTGTTAGGACAACGTTATCAAGCTTAACTAACTCGGAATCTTTAGGTAGGGGCTCGACGGAGTAGACATCTAAACCCGCACGAACCCTACCCTCACTAAGTGCTTTAATAAGTGCTTCCTCATCCACTACCGGACCCCTAGAAACATTAACTAATATAGCTCCAGGCTTCATTAGAGATAACTCCCTATGACTTATGAACCCTCTAGTCTCCGGAGTAAGCGCGACAGTAACAACAACCACGTCGGAAGACCTCAACAACCCCTCAAAATCTACGTACATCAGATCGAGAGCGTGCTCAACCTCAGTCTTCCTAGACCTACTCCAGTAAACAACCTCAGCACCAAGAGCTCTGAAAAGCTTAGCTACCTCAGAACCAACCCTACCTAAACCAATAACACCAACTCTCTTACCTCTCAGAGTAGTGGTGACGAGACTCTTCTGGGTATCAGGACCCCAGCCCCCAGACCTCACAGTCCTATCACCCCTCACTACATTCTTCATAACAGCGAGAACCAGAGCTAGAGCGTGCTCAGCAACAGCTTGAGCTATATAGTCTGGAGCGTTAGCTACGCAAACACCCCTCCTACTAGCCTCAACAACATCAACTTTATCGAGTCCTGAACCATGAACAAACAATAACTTAAGGTTTGGAGCAAGATTCATCAAGTCAAAACCAAACTCCTGCCAAGGAGGAACAACAACAACTCTAGCATCCTTCAAGTTCTCCTCAAACCACTCCCTGGGAGGTACTTGACCGTCGAAAAACACGTACTCAATACCCTCATTATCCAGAACATCGAAAGCAGCTCTATTAGGTCTGAAAGTAAAAACCACAATACCCATCCCCACACACCACAAGAAACATTAGTGCAGGCGAATAAAAATAAAATCTATGAACAAAACAACAAAACAGCAACCGAGACAGCGAAGCAATAAACGTAAGCAATAAGTAGGGAAGGAAAACAAGTCACTTAGTTGAGGAACAAATAAAAACTCTAGGTAACCCTATCAAAGGTGGTTAATGTGGGTAGTGTGAAAGCATACATACTACTGATCACTAGCATAGGGCTAGAGTACGAAGTAGCGGAGGAAATAATGAAGCTAGAGGACGAGAACACTAAGATCACGGTAGATGTAGTGTTCGGGGAGTACGACCTAGTAGTAACTGTGGAAGGGAAAGACCTGAAAAGCATAGACAAGCTAGTCACGAACGTGAGGAGAATAAGCGGGGTTACGAAAACCGTAACACTAATCTCATCAAGAGGATAGGAAGCGAGATGAGTGAGGAAGTAAAAAGCCTAGTAGAGAAACTAATAACAAACAGGAAAGAATTCTTCGATAAAACAAACACTCTGAACTCAGACGGCAGACGCCTCCTAAACAAAATAATAAAACTTGTTTTGGCTGAGTATCCAGAACTACGTAAGCTAGCTAGCAAAACCAGAAAAAACCCAACTCTAGAAAACGTGATTAAGTTAGCTGATGAGATAAGATCGCGTGTAAGTCAAGAAAAAACTAATCACTAAATGCAGGCACGCAGACCACGCCTTTCTCCCTACACACCTTTACGAGTAACTCCTCAACAGACCTACGCCAATTAACGAAGTCGCGACCCCTAACATACTTCTCAGGACTTAAACCAATGACTCCGAAGAAGCCCCTCAACTCCTCCTTATACCTAAGCCAGTCGTAATATAGTGTGGAGTTAGTCTCGCGTGCTACCTCAACAACACCCTCAATAGTGCTTAAGTCGTCGTTGAGTCCAGGTATGATGGGTCCGAAGAAAACCCAAGTCGTGAGACCTGAATCACGAACCCTTACTAAGGCTCTAATCCTGGCTGAAGGCGGGGGTGCTCTAACCTCGACACCCCTCAACACAGAATCATCTACAGAAGTTATCGTAAAACCTACTTCAACCAAGTTCTTATAAGGAACCAGAATATCCAGGTCCCTCAAGACTAGGGGGGACTTAGTCTGTATCACGACTTTAAAGCCTGCTCTAAGAAGAACCTCCAGAGACTTCCTAACCAATCTAGTCAATGCCTCAATAGGTTGGTAAGGGTCCGTAATCGTTGAGAGCCCGACGGAGCCTGAGCGAACTCTCTTAACTTCAGACTTAAGCAAGTCTACGATGTTTTTCTTGATGTAGATGACGTCACCCCAGTGAGTTCTAGGTTCCTCAAACCTGCAGTAACTTCTCGCGTAACAGTAACTGCATTTGTGGTAGCACCCTACGTAAGGGTTTAGAGCGTAGTCTAGGCCCGGTAAACCGGACTTACTTAGAGCGGAAGACGCACGAATAAAGACGTACTTAACCACGCCTCTAAAAACGCTTTCCCCAGAAGTAGTCAAGTGTTCTCACCTTCCCGTAATTCATCAGAAGATATGAGTTTCTCAGTATCTCCCCCACATCAACGCGTGCATGCCTCTTCAAGAAGCCCAAGACTTCACTTAATTCACTAAACCTCGTTGGCTTAGACTCAAATAACTTTCTAATATTCTCTCTAACAAACCAGACACCAACAGGAACGTTAAAACCCTCGTAAATCTCTCTATAAAGAAAGACCGTGGCTTGCCTACCCAACCTGTATAGCAGGTGCTCAGCAACACCTAAACGAGCTGCGTAGTAGCAACCTCCAGTCAAAGCATACTCAGATTTCCCTGTAGGGCCCTCGTGATCTCCCCCTATAGCTACTCTAACTCCTGAAGGGTTCCAAGTACTGCCAGGGAACCAAGCCTCAACCCACTCATAACTCCAAACACCTGGTAGCAACACCGCCACAAACAGATTCTGCATGTATTCCCTAACGTAAACCAGGATCTCACCGAGTTCAGGTAGCTCCCTAACCCTCCTAACTAAAGACCTGGAGATGATGTCGTCGACCGCGGTTATGGACCACCTAGTAGGTACTAGTTTCCTATCAGGAGGTCTGCCTAAAGCACCTACGGAGAAAATCCTCTGTATTCTGGAGACTGGGAGACCCTCATTATACAGCAGTAAAACCGCGTTAACAGCTCTCAAGTCCGTGTCGCTGAAGACTTTCTCTACGGGTCTCCCGAAGTAAGGATTACTAACAACCCTCAGATCCCTTAACAACGCTCTAGGACCGAACGGCAGAATCTCCTCACCGAAGATAGGTCTCCTAAAGTACTTCTTATCTAGCGAGACCTCAACCTCCACGGATTTTTCAGAGAGAGCGAGTTCCTGAATCTTAGATACGTAGCTAGACCCGACATCACGCACACTAACCTGACTAACTCCTACAACCATCGAGAGCCTCTTAACTAGTATGTCTTCCAGAGACTTACCTATCCAAGACTCAGGCAACTCATACTCTCTAGTATCGCCTGCTTGAGGAGGTAATGACGGCCCTACATTGACTTTAGGGTAGCCTACCCTCCCAACAAAAACAGACGGTGGTGAGGAACCCTTAACGAGGTCGCTGAGCTCAACGAGCCTCATACTAATCCTACTATAAAACTTCACGAGTAGTGGGCAGTAAGTAAGACCGCATAAGTACTTAGACCCTCTACACAGACTACAGATCTCTCCTCTAACCAACCCCCCAAGCCTACAATATATCACGTTACGCAAGTATTAAGATTAAGCAAACACTCACTCAGCAGAGACTTTACTCAGCAACCAAGCCAACTCAGTGGCTCCGAGTCTGCTCCTGCCACCACCACACAGTACTCTCAACTTATCTGGTGCTTCATCACTACACGCAAGAGCTCTAACCCCACTTAAGACATAACTCCTCCGCCTGAGTCTAGGGATGGACCCCCAAAACATTGTTGGGATACCTTTCCACGGCAGGAGACGAGAAACTATAGAAAAAGAAAACAGAAGTAGTAAAAACAAAGAAATGATACTCAAACTAACCACGTCAACGGTCTCACTAAACGTGAGGAAATACCTGAAAGGATTGGATAAAGCAGCAACGAAGTACGTGAAGCCACTGCCCACTAATTCGGGTGTCGTGAGAGGTCTCAACCCGTACTTAGAGGAATCTACGTAGACTACCCCACCAGAACATATAGAACTGAAGACCTCCTTAATTAGTCTTACGTAAGGATTCTCAAGAGATAGTGAAGTGAGTGCTGCGTTAGTCATTATAGAACCGTCACCGAACACGTACACGGGTCTCCCCTCAACGCTAGTCCTAACCCCAAGCACCACGTTACCTCTATAAGCTACTACTACACCGTCGCTTGACTCAACTCTTGAGGCGTACGCGAAGTAGAGAGGGATCTCAGACCCGCTAATATTCGCTATTCCGTAAAAAACGTGGGAACCTCCGAAACTCACGTACTCTCCTGAGATCCTCACCTCACTACCTAGAGCTTCCAGGATAGCATTGCTGTAGACCCCTTCATCAGCTATGACTAAACCCGAACCACTCCTAACTAGCCAAGCTATCACTCCAACCTCATCAGGTGTGAAGGGCTTCTCAGGAGATATTATGAGTACTATGCGGCAAGAACTAAAGCTTAGGTGGAGCGGAGCTAGAATCCATGAGTCTACTAACCTAACATCATACCCTAAACCCTCCAGTAATTCCCTCAAGCGTGAAGAACCATCATAGCCGGTGTTGTTGGGTGAGGCACCACTCAAGACTACTCCGGCAGGGAATGGCTCAACTAGTAAAGCCGCCAAGAAAACAACTAATACCAACCTATTTAGAACCGCTCTCACTACACTCACCAACTAGACTCCTAACGTAACTGAGGAGTGCTAGACCAGCCACCAGAGAGGTCAGGGAAGCCACGTATCTCTGAGCAAGAGCTAACACAACAGCACTCACGAGCAGGAAGAAACTCAGATACAGTATTAGGGTCCTCAAAACAACTCTAGCCAAAGTACCTCAACACCCCCTCAAACATTCTTAGAGACTCATCAAAAATACTCAGCAACCAAGAACCACCAAAAACAAACATGAACACAACTAAAACAATAAGTAGAGTGATTCTCAGGACCGGACCGCGAGCCAGGAACCACGAAACAGCCGTGACGAAGCCAATCACTACTGATGCAAGCAAAGACTGAGTAAAGATTAAGCCGTAAGACAACAAAACAAAAAATAACGTGGTAGAGAAAGCAGGAACCACAAAAGCAAGAACAACAGTGCTCAGAATCATCCTGGTATCAAGTAATCGACTTAAGTCGGGCTCAGGCACCTCAAGATAAGTAATCCCGAAGCTAATCAATTCCTCAACAACTCTCAAGAAGTAACCTACAAGCAAAGCAACACAACAAACCAGTAAGTAATGGAGGGGAAGAACCTCAACAACTGGGTGAAATATTATGAGGTAAGCTAATACAGGCACTAGAGTAGGGATGAAGATGAAGTAAGACTTTCTTAAGTGAATCAAGGACTTCATCACCAGAACTAGAGAGTAGTAGGCGATGAGGTGAACTGAGTGAGGACCAACTAACGAAACCTGGAAAGGTAATGAGGTAAGCATTATCGCTAGAGCAGACACTGCATGACCTGCTAGAACCATGTAGGTGTACGCCACTAACCCAGTCAGAAAGACAAGCAAGTAGTTACGTAGGTATAGAGACGTAATGAGAGAAAACAAGAAAATAATCCCTAACACAACCTCAGGAGCTTTGCTCCCAACCACGTACGTGTTCCTCGACACGCTTAGCGACAGACTTCATCACCTCATCCTCACGCACGTTACCGAACCTGACTAACTCATAATACCTCGTTAAATCATTGAACAGCTTGAGAGAATCCTTACCAGCAAACACCTTAATCTTAGGTGTTAGCTTAGCCATAATCTCTCTATGTGTTTCGTGCGTGCCTAAAGATACTTTAAAAAGTCTGCATAAACTCTCCACAACATTCCAGAACACCGCCACAACGTATGGGACGGGAGTTCTTGCCTGAGGCACTGGACTCACACGAGAAACCTCACTCACTAAATCACGCCTACTAGTGGGGAAGAACCTTAGGAAAAGCAGTAAGCTAATTATGAAGGAAGAAGTTACTAGCAGTAAGAACGCGTATGGTCCTGAAGCTACCCCCCTCGAGAGAGGTAAGCTCACACCTTGAGTGCTTCCTGAAGTTCCGGAGCTACTGAAGAATGTTGGTGTTGAGGAAATCAGGTACATTAGGGAACTTAACTCATACGAGAAACTGTAAGAAATCTCTGAATCCTTCTTACCATCAGTAACCGTGAAAACCTTCACGAAGATTGAGGAAGTCCTGGAGCCTGAGCCTGTGAGTGACGTGTTATATCTTTTTTCTCTCATGTACTTGTTAACCTCTTCTATGAGGATCTCTTCATCAATACCTTCTAGTATGTTGATGTCGTTCAGCAGCCTGTTAAGATCTTCCGGCGGGAGCCTCTTAAGAATCTCGATTAAAGAGCTGCTGATGTTGCTCTTCATCAGGTGCTCAAGTATTTCACTAACGATTGCTGAATCACTTAACGTGCTGTTAGGCAGCTTATTTGCAGACACGTACTTAGCGTAGGAAGACGCTATCAAGTACATGCACGAACCTAACAATACGGAAGTCGAGTAAGAAACGTTGACGCCTAGATTAGCTGCTTCCCTAAATGCTCCAGACTCAACGTAGTCTAGAAACTTAAGAATCTGGAACCTTAACTCGTTCCTTAAGTCCTCACTAATAACCTCGACGGTAGGTTCTCTCATTAAGTAGATCATGAAATAAGACAACTCGTTATGGTCCCCGTAAGTCACGAAACCTGAGAGAATAACCAACAACACACTAGAAAGTGAGGAATAGTCAGTCTTATTCAGGCTTCTTGTAGCGTAGTAGAGTAGCCAGCCCAAGTCTCTACTGCTTACCGACAGGTCGTCAGACCTGTTAAGTAACTTGAGACTCATTAAGTGTTTACCACCAACGAAAAGAGTGACTGGATAATCGCTAGCCAGATACTCGAAAACACGGGAAGCTACCATCTTCGTTAGAGTGTAGTTACCTGTTGAAACAGCCTCATCTAATAAAACTCTTAAATCGTCTCTGCCAACCTTACTTAACCAATCAGCCAGAACTACCGGAGCTTCCAGCAACTCACGAGACTTACTCTGAAGGTCTGGTGAGTGTCTAGCCCCAACAACTAAACCAAAGAAACTAATCAACACTAAAAACAGAATTAGCGCTGAAGTTAACATTCTGAGGGGACTAGACGTCACCACTAGCTTCATCGCCTGAGAAAAATAGTCTTCAGAGAAAATAAGTAAGGGGTTGATGATCTCTATCGGGTCTTCAGTTCCTGAGGTATATCAATATTTAGATGGGTATGGGAAAAATATGTGGAGATGAGGGTTGGGGCGTGTTGAGTTAATAATCGGTAGAGTTGTTGAGGCTTCCAGAACAGTTTTAGTTGAGAGAGAGTGGGACGTGAAGCTACTAGTCTTAGCAATAATTGCTGGCGGGCATGTCTTGATTGAGGGGATACCGGGCATAGCTAAGACGTTAACAGCTAAGACAGTCGCTAAGCTACTTAATCTGAAGTTCAGCAGGATTCAACTAACGCCAGACTTACTGCCAGCAGACATAGTTGGGACTAAAGTTTATAATCAGAAGACAGGAGATTTCGAGGTTGTCGTGGGTCCTGTAAACGCTAACTTAGTCTTGGCTGACGAAATAAATAGAGCGTCCCCGAGAACCCAGTCAGCGTTGCTTGAAGCTATGCAGGAGAAGCAAGTAACTATTGAGGGCACAACAATCAAGTTACCGGAACCATTCACGGTCATCGCGACTATGAACCCGGTAGAGTTAGAGGGGGTCTTCCCACTACCTGAAGCACAGCTAGACAGATTCTTCATAAAGATAGGTATGAAGACCCTGAGTAAGGAGGGCTTGATAGAGTTACTTAAGAGGGGAACACTGAAGATAGAAGAAGCATTCATGGAGTTAAAGCCCGTTGCTAACGCTGACGAGATAGTTGAGGGGAGAAGAGAAATAAGCAGTGTTTACGTTGATGACTCAGTAACGGAATACATGCTGAGGATATATGAAACCATAAATAAACACAGGTACGTGAGACTAGGGATCACCCCAAGAGGCTTAATAATGCTTCACACGCTAGCTAAGTGCTTAGCACTTGCTGAGGGGAGGAACTACGTAATACCTGACGACGTGAAATCAGCGGCAACACCTGCGTTAAGTCACAGAGTACTACTCAAGCCTGAAGTACTAGCTGAGGGTTTCTCGTCGAGAGACGTGATAGAGGAAGTTCTGAGGAGTGTGGAGGTGCCGAGACCATAAGAGAAGTGAAGACTTCGATCACTTACGTTAGCTACAGCGGGTTATACTTGCTAGTACTTACTTCAGTACTCCTTTCTTCAGCGCTAGTAATTCTCCAACTACACTACTACTTACTAGTCAGTACTGCGGGCTTCCTGATAGCTGGCTACGTTACGGGAGCTCTGCACTCACTCAGAAAGCTGAGTAAGGTCTTAGCTGAGTACCCAACAGACTTAAGAATTCTTGAAGACGATACAGCAGTCCTGAGCCTAACTATCAGAACACCACACCTAGAACTACTCAAGATAACTAAGGTTGACTTAGTATGCGATGTTGGTATGAGGATCACTAATTACGTAGTGAGGTATAGGGATCGAGCACTAGAAACTAAGATAAGTCTGAGTGCCAGGGTAGGAACACATAGAATAAACACACTCATCCTATACTTCACGGTCCTGGGGGGTCTTGCTGAGGGTTTAATGACTCTCGAGATCTTTACTGAGGTGTGTGTGCTACCTAAATTCAGTATTGGGCCCACACCATACTCAGTGCCGGGCTTCAGACACTTAGGTACGGGTCCCTCCAAGACTAGAGGGCCTGGCACGAACATATTTGAGGTTAGGGAGTATATGCCGGGAGACGAGTTCAAGAAGATAGACTGGAAAGCTACTGCAAGGCTCTCTAGACTAGCTGTGAAGGAGTTTGAGAAAGAAATGCATAGAGACGTCATAATATCACTCGTACTCAGTGATAAGTTCTTCTACCCGGAGAGTAGAGCACTTGAGAACCTGTTTCAGGAAGTCTGTAAGCTTGCTTCAGGACTCCTCTCTAACGGTCTCCACGTCAGGTTACTTGTAGTGAGTGAGAGGAGTTTCCTACTTAGTAATAAGGTAACGTCAATCAGTAAGATAGGTGAGTTACTGGAGGTTCTCTCCAGGATTGAGTGGCCTGAAAGACCCTTAATGACTTACTCAGCATTAAGAGTTGCTTCATGGCTACTACTCCCGGTGGTAGTGAATACTTGCTCAGCTCCGTGCGTGGTAGTCAACATAGTGTGTCTTGAAGACTTGAGTGATGCTGAAGCAGCTCTCCGAGTTTTTAGGAAGCTTAAGGCACTTGCGCACGAAGCAATATTCATAACGATCACGCCAGCACTAATAGACCTAAGAACCAAGGAAATAACCTTAGAAGACTTAAGCAGCATGTATCAGGAGGTAGAGAACTTAATCAAGCTTTCTAGGAAGCTACCTAACAGTATCGTAGCTCCGGACATAAGCGCTGTAGCACTTAATAAGGTGTTGAAACTACGCGCGACTGCTTAGTGTAGTGATTTTCTCTAACGACTCAGAAAACCTGCTTTATTTCCACGTAATCAATTCTTATTTAGGAGGGTTGGTGGTGGGTAGGGAGGCTATTGAGGTTGTTAAGCTATCTAAGAAGTACCTAACTAAGAAGAGGAAAGGATTATTGAGGAGTGAGGAGCTAGTTATTGAGGCTTTAAGAGGAATTACTTTCACGGTTAATTATGGTGAGGTTGTAGGGCTCTTAGGACCTAACGGCGCAGGCAAGACTACCACCATCAAGATACTCTCAACGCTGCTCTTACCAGACTCAGGAGAGGTTAGGATAGGAGGGTTCGACGTGGTTAAGGAAGCTAGTAAGGTCAGGAAATTAATCGGGGTTATGTTGAGTGTTGAGAAAGGCTTCTACGGTAAGCTGACAGGTAGGGAGAACCTAATCTATTTTGGTTCCCTCTACGGGTTGAGCGGGGCCGAACTGAAGAGGAGGGTTGACGAGATGATGGAGTTAGTAGGGCTGAAGGAATTAGAAGCTGAAGACAAGCTCTATGAGGAGTACTCTACAGGAATGAAAGCAAGACTCTCACTAGCTAGAGCACTCTTGAAAGACCCGCCAGTACTTCTGCTTGATGAGCCGACGTTAGGGCTTGACCCAATGAGTGCTAGGAAAGTAAGAGACTTAGTTAAGTCTCTAGCCTTCAGAGAAGGGAAGGCAATAATATACACTACACACAACATGTTTGAGGCTGAGTTAGTCTGCGACAAAATCTTGCTGATAAATAAAGGACTCATAGTAGCTTCAGGCACTCCGGAAGAACTGAAAAAGAAAGTAAGTGATATAAAGACCGTGATACTGCAGGTTAGAAAAGGTACAGGAAACCTGAACGCATTTTTAAGTAAGCTAACCGACATAACGATAGGTAACATAGTGACAGAAGAGCTTGACGTAAACTACATAGAAATCAAATTTAACGTGAGAGCCGCGGAAGAATTGCTTGATACGATAATAAGACTACTAACTACTGAAGGGTTATCGATGAGTTCCTTTAAGGTGGTTGAACCAACTCTTGAAGACGTTTTCATATACTTTGCTGAGGGTAAGACCTCATGAACATACTCTCATTAATTAAGTCAGAGATGCTGCTGGTGTACGGAGAACTAATGAGGAGGAAGCAGGTTCTATTTACCTATATAGCTTACCCCTACATAATGACTTTCTTCATAATATTCGTTGGTTCGTCGGTAGGGTCTTTAGAGAACTTCGAAGCTAGGGTAGGCTCAAATCCTTTTCTTTTCTTCATAGCAGCATCATTCAATTTCTTAGTCATACTAGGTATTGTGGATGACGTTTTGTGGAGCCCTATATACGACGATAACATAGGGACACTACCCTACATACTCTCAAGCAATACCTCATGGTTTCTGAGACTCCTCACGATACCTATCCCACGCTTAGTCTTAACAATCATATTAGGTTTCACTAGCTTAGTTCCTCTCTTCACGTACCTTGAGGGTTTTGAGGGGCTCCTTACTTCGCTCCTCATAATGGGTCTAGCTGGTCTGGCGGGCTTGCTTCTATCGACTTTTGCTGTCCTCATTGCTTGCAGTGTATCGATACTTATGGGGGAGTCTTGGAGACTACTAAATATAATTAGGCCCCTCATGATGATCTTGCTTGGCGTATTCTATCCTAGAGTCTTCATGCCTTTCGCGGTTCGCTTAATATCTTATCTTCTGCCATCATCACACGTGATTGACTTAATGATTTACACTTTAGTTGGTGAGGGGACTCCCGAAATACTGACAGTACTTACGTTGTTTGGTGCAGGCACCGCTTTAGCTGTGATGTACGGACCCCTCTCCTACGGCAGTGTTAAGTCTCTAGAGACGAAGAAGTTGAGGGAGGGGATTAAGACATGAGTTTTTCTGGTAGTTTACGCTTATTCATGAATTCCGTAAAGACAGTCTTCGTGAGTTACGTTAAGGCTGAACTCCTGAGAAGTAAAGGATTCTTTTTTGGCTTGATCTCACTGGCGATCTGGTTAGCAGTCCTCATGCTCCCTATGACTCTCTTCAGAGACCCTGAAACACCGGCAAGCCTTATCTCGACCTACATGTTTGTCGGTATAGCTGTTTTTCAGGCATACTCAGTGAGTACGTGGGATTGGGGTTGGGAACTCAGAGACTCTCTCTTTAGAGGTGTTTTAGAGAACGTTATAGTTAGTGGGTCAAGCATACTAGTCATGTATGTAGGCATAATACCGATATCTATTGGTTGGTTAGCGATATCACTAAGCATAACCTACGTGATGCTCTCAGCCATCATAGCGCCGCCAACGCTTCACGTAGCAAACCCAACACTATTTTTGCTTGGTTTAGTATCTTTGATGATTGTCCTCTTAGCTTACGCGATGATTTTAGGCTCAACACTCATAGCTTCAGGAACGTCTGGCGCGGTGGTGGAGTTTGTATCGTGGATACTCCCGATAGCTACGGGAGGCATAACTCCCCTAGCTAACCTACCACACACGATGAGATTAATAGCTTTATTAACACCATTCAGTTATCCGGCAGAACTCCTCAGATACTCACTAGGTCTTACAACCCTAGTAATACATGAAGAAATAATGATTGTAACCTCTACACTATACCCAACAGCATTCCTGGTTTTCAGCTACTTCTACTTCAAGAAGCAATTACGTAAACTACTTAGGGAAGGAATCAAGACAGTCTCGCTCTGGTGAAAACCCTCCCTCAGAAGATAGTGACGAGAATACCTACTGAGGTCATCAAGACTCCTAAGAAGTGTTTCATCGAAGGTTTCTCACCTGCTAGAAACTTCGTAGTTATTGTTGTTAGGGTGGGGGTAAGTGCTGTTGCTACTGTAGTAGCTGAAACTCCTATTGAGCTTATAGAGTAGATGAAGAGGTACATACCAAAACTCCAGTCAAGAACAGCTACTGCCGAAACCACAGCAAGTAGTTGTTTAAGATTGCTTCTAGCAGGTAAGCCCTCAATAACTAATCCTAAAGAGAGAAAAACAACAAATATCGTAGTTAGTCTCAGCAAGGTTAAGAGAGCCTCATTAACAAATTCTAGCGTTACTTTAATTAAGGCTGTTGAAACCCCCCAACTAATTGAGGCTAGCACTGCGTAAGCAACACCTACACGCTCCACTCTTAAATAGCTCGAGTCACTACCCGCAACCAGAACTACTCCAGCAAAAGCTAACACAGCCCCACAAACAAGAGAAGTCTTCATAAACTCTTTCAGGAACGTTACAGCGATTGCTTGAGCAACGAATATGTATGTGTAGCTCAAAGCTACAGAGGTAAACCCACCTAAAATCTTGATAGACTTGACGAAGCAGACATCACCTACTCCAGGTCCTATGAGTGCTGAGAGAATAATCAAGAATAAGATATCCGGACCCGGAATCTCTAAACTCACTCCTTGATGAAGCAAAACCAAGAATACTGTTAGCGAGGCAATTAATGCTTTGAGCCCAGTAAATGTGACAGGTCTCACTACACCTCTATACCTACTTATTATGGCCGGGCTAAGACCCCACAAGACTGAAGCAATTAATATGGCTACGTAACCCAGCAACAAACCTTACACCACTTCTCAAGAATTCTCCTATGGTGTAAGACATAAAAGTTTTTAAAGGAATACCGTCTAGTGTGTTTAGGCGTGTTGGGGTGCTTAAGTAGATGAATGTAGGGTTGTATTCAGGAACTCTAACGCCAACAAACATCATCATGGAAGCTATATACGCGTCAATACTTTTCATCTATGTCTTAGGAGTAGTTTACGGAACTAAATACGCATACGACTTAATGATTAGGAAGGGATTCCCACATAACGTAGCCGTATACTTCAACAGGAAGCTAATACACGTGTTAGCAGGAGGGGTAGTAGCGTTGGTGGTGCCATTCACTTTCACGTCACCCATCATACCCTTCACTCTAGCACTAGTTTTAGCACTCATAGTCTGGATACCCCACAAGAGAAAGAAGCTCCTAACATGGTTTCAAGTACCAGATAATGCTTACGAAGTCAACTTCTGCATAGCTTGGGGAACGATACTATTAGCTTCATGGCTTATTTTCAACACACCCATATATGGCTTAATACCGGTTCTTTTCATGTCTTTCGGGGACGCAGCTACCGGAGTAGTCAGGAACTTGATATACAGAAAGAGAACAAAGTCATGGTGGGGTAACTTCGCCATGTTCCTGGTATGCATGCCTATAGCATACTACTTCGTAGGGCTTTGGGGCATTCCTGTAGCAGCCGCATCCTCATATATAGAACACTACGAATTCAACCCAATAGACGACAACATATTGATCAGCATTACGTCATTCTCCTCACTCCTCCTACTCTCGTATTTGGGATTGATAAGCATCTGATAACCTGAAGAGATTTTTTATTCGTGAACGAGTACTTCTAAGAAGACTGCCTACAGATTCTTGCTAATACGTTTACGCGTGAGTTATTCTGAAGAAATTAGTAAGGTCTCGTTAAGACCTCAGTAAGAAAACTCTACGCCGAAGTTGAGAGAGAGCGTGAGGAAGGAGATAAGGTAATGAGTCGACATCGAGAATTGATTCCCACAAAGACCTCTGCTTAGGTAAGTATGCTTACGGGTAGCTCGCCTTAACACTTGACGTCTAGAATCCTGCTTAACTCATCAAGTATCGTCAAGACCTTACTAGCACCTACTTCCCCCTTCACAACCCTTTCCTTTAAGCTACTCTTAAACTTCTTCCTTAGCAAACATACTGCGGTTCTAGTTTTCCAGAAATCTTTAAGGGTTGCGCGACCTATGGAATCCTCCAAAACTAAAACACTTCTCCTCACTTCTTCTAAAACTTCTAGATTATTCAAGTCCTTGTTGAGTAGGTATAATTGACTAGAAATTCTAGTATCTAACTCACTCACCATGTTAGGTAACTCCACACCAAATTCCTTAATAATTGAGAGAGTATCGCTTAAGCTAGATGAGTTTAGAAACTGCTTACCAAGCAACTCACGTAGTTCGTAAGTCACATAAAGCTTCACAAATTCCCTAAAGTAATCGAGGAAGGGGGTCTTGGATAAGACAGCGCTCCTAACTACCGAGTAGTTGGTACTAAATATTTCTCTGACTCTCTCATGAACTCTATCAAGTAGGTTGCTGAAGTAGTTGCTTACGATTGCGAGCTGGAAATCCCTACGTAAATCACTGAAGCTTCTGAACCTGCTGAAGTGTTCTCTCAAGAATTTCTCGAGTTCACCTGACCCACCAGCATCCACATAGCTTCTTAGCGTATCACGTAACGTTCTTAAATCAAGTTTCTCAGCAGGTGCTGAAGCTCCAGCCAAGACATGTTTGTTTACTGAGTATGAGTAATAGACACACTCAAGACTCTCTAAAGTCGGCAGGTATGTGACTCGAGCTTTACCGAAGGAAGACTTCAAATTTCCTGAAACATAAGACTCACTACTTAAATCTTCAATCACATAGCCAAAGACTCTCTTAATACCTCCCAAATTATTAGGGCTTAAGTTCAGCATAGAATACATTACGCACACATCGTAGAGATCCGTTATAGAATTCCTCACATATGACACGTATATGCTTGCACCATCTCTCAATTCAGGCACGTTACTCTTAGCGTTCTTAAGAATTCCTAAGAAATCTGTTTCCAGATCCACACCACTTAATTTTCTGGCGAGCTGGATAGTTCTGGCAGCGTGTTTCATTATCTGAAGGGACTCAATGTTTGATATATCGTCGAAGAACCAGCCATCACTAGAAAACATCAAGTAAGCATGCCTCATCATTTCCAGGAGTTCTAACGCTCTAGACCTTATTTCCTTCGTTAGGGGTACTTTAATAAACCTACTCAGATACTCATCAATCATCTTCTCAGACTTACCTACGAATAGCACGTAATTAAGTAGAGCTACCGCAGGATCTGTGAAGATCTCGCTAGCTCTATCGAAAAAGACTTTCTTAACTTCACTAAACAACCAATCCATAGCTTCTCTAAGAGATTTCCTCCACTCCTGACTCCAAGCTCTATTAACGTCTATCCTGCACCCACAGTTACTTCTCCACCTCTCAATCCCGTGAACACAACTCCAGGAAGTCTTCTCAGCTATCCTAACCTCCCAATTAGGCGGGTTGAGTTCCAGGAACTCACCGAAGTTAGTGATTTTAGCAAGACTTCTCTCATTAATAGTTCTTAACGCGTACGCAAGAGCTAGGTGACCGTGCTTTTTGTGGTGTCCGTAAGTTTCTCCGTCAGTAGCTACGGTCACTAACTCTGTCTCGTCAGTATTACTGAAAGCTTTAAGAATACTCTTAGCAAATACATCACCGTTACTCAGTAAGTCACCGAACGCAACACCGTGTGAGAGTCTCGCGTCATAAAAGAACAAGACGATACTCCTGCCTGAAGAAGTCTTGTAGATGTAGGGTCGCCTAGTATCCACCCTACCACCACTCACATCTACCCACACGCCTTCAGGACTCCTTACCGCGAGTGCTTGGTGAGGCGCTAATACAGTGAACTTAATACCTAATTCGGCTAGCACGTCAAGAGACTCGTCATCAACAGCTGTCTCAGGGAGCCACATACCCTCAGGCAACCTACCGAAGGCTTCCTTAAACACTTCAATACCCCAGTAAGTAGCTACGTACTTATACTCCCTTCTTGCGAGAGGCATTATCATATGATTATAAACTTGAGCTATCGCGGACCCGTGACCCGAGAATCTGTTTCTACTAACGCGATCAGCCTCTATAATAGCCTCGTAAACGTCGGGAGCTTTCTCTTCAAGCCACCTTAATAGCGTTGGACCTACGTTGAAGCTAATCCACGAGTAATTATTGATTACATCAATTACATAACCTTCTCGATCCACTATAGGGATTGAAGCGTTAGGTCTGTAACACTCCTCAGTAATTCTTTCATTCCAGTCATGATACGGATAAGCACTCTCTTCGTTAGGTACTTCAAACAACCATGGATCTTCTCTTGAGGGCTGGTAAAAATGTGCGTGAATCACTACATACTTACCCAAACCCACGCACCTCAACCACGATACTTAAGAAAGAGGACTGCTAAGGGTGGAAGCGTTAAAACTACTGAGTATTGTCTTCCGTGATACGGGAAATCCTCAGACCACACACCAGGTGTGTTGCTAACTCCTGAACCACCGTAAACCACTAAATCACTATTAAGTATTTCCTCCCAGAAACCTTTCTTAGGCACACCCACTCTGTACTCACGCCTTACTACTGGAGTAAAGTTAAGAACAACTAAAATCACGTCACCGCTAGAGTCTTTCCTAAGAAAAGATACGATACTCTGATCCCTGTCCTTGAAATCAATCCACTCAAAACCTTCAGGCCTGAAATCAAGCTCGTGTAGGGCTGGCTCTCTTCTGTACGTGATGTTGAGATCCCTTACCCAAGCTTGTATACCCGCGTGTTCAGGATACTTAAGAATGTGCCAATCAATACTTCTTTCATGACTCCACTCATCCCACTGAGCGATCTCGCTACCCATGAAAAGCAATTTCTTGCCTGGGTGAGCGTACATGTAGCCGTAAAGGAGTCTCAGATTCGCGAACTTCTGCCAGTCATCACCAGGCATCTTATTTATTAGTGACTTCTTGCCGTGAACTACTTCATCGTGAGATAAAGAATTAATGAAGTTCTCGTAGAATACGTACCAAACGTTGAAAGTCAGTATGTCGTGGTGGTACTTGCGGTATATAGGGTCTTTGGACATGTAGTATAGTGTGTCGTGCATCCACCCCATATTCCACTTCATATCGAATCCTAACCCACCATCACTAACAGGTCTTGATACCTTAGGCCAAGCACTAGACTCCTCAGCTATTGTCAAGACTCCGGGGTAGTACTTATGGATAGCCTCATTAAACTCCTTAATAAACTCTATAGCTTCTAGGTTCTCCTTACCACCATACACGTTAGGTACCCACTCACCAGGTTTTCTTGAGTAGTCTAGGTAAAGCATCGAAGCAACTGCATCAACTCTTAACCCATCAACATGGTACTTCTCGATCCAGAAGAATGCGTTACTTATTAAGAAAGACCTAACCTCACCCCTACTGTAGTCGAATACGTAGCTACCCCAATCAGGGTGGATCCTTTTTCTCCAATCCTCGTACTCATAGAGGTGTGTGCCGTCGAAGAAAGCTAAACCGTGTTCGTCTGTAGCGAAATGTGAAGGCACCCAATCAATTATTACACCAATACCGCATTTATGGAGTTTCTCGACCAAGTACATAAAGTCTTGAGGCTTCCCGTACCTGCTGGTGGGGGCGTAATAACCTACTACCTGATACCCCCAAGAACCGTAGAATGGGTGCTCCATCACGGGCAGAAACTCAACGTGCGTGAAACCCATATGAAGCACATAATCACATAACTTATCAGCCAGCTCACGGTAAGTCAAGAATCTATTGCCTTCCTCAGGAACCCGCATCCACGAACCTAAGTGAACCTCATATATAGATATTGGTGCGTCGTAAGAATTATTTGACGTTCTAGCAAGCAACCATTCATCATCCCCCCACTCATAACTCAAGTCCCACACAATAGACGCGGTCTTAGGAGGTGTTTCCCATAAGAACGCGTATGGGTCGCCCTTAAAAACCTTATAGCCCCCGAGCTTGGAAACCACGTAGTATTTATACTTATCACCAACCCGAACCCCCTCCACAAAACCCTCCCAAATGCCGGAGCCATCATCCCGTGGAATCAGCTTGTGGTTACCAGGCCTCCAATCATTAAAGTCACCGACCACGTGAACCTCAGCAGCGTTAGGAGCCCACACAGCGAAGTAAGTGCCTGAAACGCCGTTAACTATTAAGGGATGAGCACCTAACTTCTCGTAAATCCTGTAGTGTCTGCCCTCTCTAAACAAGTATACGTCATAGTCAGTAATTAAGCTATACTTGATCACGCCCCCACTCATAGGACCTTCTCTCTAACTCAGCTTAAGTCTCGAATAATATCGCGTTAGGGGATCCGTCACTCAGTCAAGCTAATCAGTTCCTCAAGTACCTTAACAACCTCACTTAAGTCCTCAGTAACTAGCTTCCTAGCTAACTCCTCATCCCCTAAAACTTTCCTAACCCACTCAGAAACATACCCTCTCCTCAAATGCTCTCTCAGTACCTCCTCAGACGCGAGACCGTACTTAATAACTACGTATAAGTGCTTCAAGCTCCTGATCCTGAGTGGTGCCGGAACCCCAGTACTGGGGTCTGTCACTACGTAAGCCTTATCTTCACTAACCTCAGCCAAGACGTTCTTGAGAGATTCTTTAACTCTCCTACCCTTATCAGTTAAGGCGTAAGTACCTTTAGAAACTTCAATCACTAAACCTTCCTCAAGTAACTCTCTCAAATACCTTCTCGTAGTACTCCTGCTAAGACCAACTAACTCACTCAACTCATGACACGTAACTTCACCCTCAATCTTGGCAAGAACGTTGAGTAACGACGCTCTCACCAACCCACATCCCTAAATATATTGTTGGGGATAGTTAAATAAAGTTAGCTTCTCACCGTCTTGTTTCGTGTGAGTTTGTATTCGTTGATGTTATTAATAAATCAAGAACCTAACTCAAGAATTTTTCTTCTAGGTATCTCACGAAGTATTCTGGGTTGTAAGTCTCGCTGAACGACTTGAGTAGTAGTTTCTTGGGTGGGTATACTGAGCCCCACCTATGTATCTTTTCTCTCAAGTAGTCCTTGATTACCTGGAAGTCCTTATTAATTACGTGGGTGTAAAGCCCCTTCAGATCTCTGTCCATATGGTGAGCTATTTGAGAAGAGAGTAACGTTCCTAGCGTATAGGTTGGGAAGTAACCTATAGAACCCATACTCCAGTGTATGTCTTGAAGAAGACCTTCAGAGTAGTTCTTAGGTCTAACACCTAGTAGATTCTCCATCTCGTTGTTCCACAACTCAGGTAATTCATTGACCTTCACTTCCCCCGTAATCATTAACTTCTCTAGCTTAAATCTGAGGATTATGTGGAGATTATAAGTCACTTCATCAGCGTCTACGCGAATAAGCGAGGGCTTCACAGTATTGAAGTACACGTATATGTCTTCAGGGTCTCTGTTTCTGGCGGGACTTACCAGCCTGATTAAGTCTATGAACGCGTTAACGAACGCTCTAGACCTACCTATCACGTTCTCCCAGAACCTACTCTGAGACTCGTGAATGCCGAGTGAGACACCACTACCTACTGGAGTATACCTGAGTTCTTCATCGATCTGTAACTCGTAAAGCGCGTGACCGAACTCGTGGATCACGCTGAATAACGTCCTCTTAAAGTCGTAGCCCTCATACCTGGTAGTTATCCTAACGTCCCTCACACCCATATTTATGGTGAATGGGTGAGCCGACACGTCGAGTCTCGCTCTCTTACCAAGCGGGAAGCCGAAAGCCTCAAGTATTGCTAGATTGAGTTTCTCAGCTTCTTCTCTCAAGTATTTTTCTTTTTCTAGAGGGTGGTCTGCTGAGTACCTGCCCTCACTCAGTACTTTATCTAGTACCTTCCTTAATCTAGGCTCTAAGTAAGTGAACATAGTGTCTACGTCTCTAGTAGTCATCCCTTCCTCATACAGATCTAGCAAAGCATCGTAGGGATGCTCTTTAAAGCCTAAGTAATTCGCTTTCTCCCTCGTTAAATTAACTATCTTCTCTAAGTAAGGTCTGAATACCTCTAGATCGTTCTTCTCTCTAGCTACTTTCCAAGCAACCCTACCCTCCTGAGTCACTCTAGCTAGTTCCTCAACGAGTCTAGGGGGTAAAGCCTTAGCAATCCTGACCTCTCTCTCCAGAACCCTCACAACACCTTCCTCATAATCATTTAACGACTCTTGCTTTGAAGCTTTCTCAAGAACTTCAAGAAATTCTCTTCGGAGTAGTAACTCCTGAGCCATGAGACTTAACTCAGCATGAGCAACACTCCTCTCCTCAACACCCTCAGCAGGCATGTATGTCTCTAAATCCCACCCCATAACGGACATCGCGTGTGATAAAGCCCAAACCCTCCTGTAAAGTCTTAAGAGATCTTTAATTACTTCGTTCTCGAAATACATTAGATCACCTATTAAAGATAACGTGACACTATAAAAACATGCCTCCCTGTCATGCTCTGAGCTAACTAAGAGTAAAGTCTACTCTCCGGGAGCGAGAAATAACTTAAAAATTCGTCCCTAACTCTCGTTATGGTGTCATGACTGCTAGGCTTCGGTTACGCGTTGATTGCTGCGACCCTCTGGTCTCTTAATCCAGCCTTCATAAGTAGATACAGAAACTCACTACAACCTATTCTCTTCACGGGACTTAGAGCTTTGCTTGCTCTACTTCCTGCACTCTTACTAAGTATTTTCACGAGCTTCAACGCGGAGGTAGCGCCACTTAGTATTTTCTTATTCACGACTTCCGCCTTGATAGGTCCTGGCTTGGGTGACGCAGCCTACACTAAAGCTATTCAGATCATAGGTGGCGGGAGAGCAGTAATCATTGCTTACACCTACATATTCGTGGCTCAAGCATTATCTGTTCTTGCAGGGGAAGTCTTGAAGTTAGGTGTTGTTGTTGGGGCGTTCTTAGCGTTCTTGGGGCTCACGATATCAGTACCTAGGAATTCAGGAGGTTCAGAAATTTCGTTGAGGGGTTTCGGATACGCGGCTGCAGCCTCACTATGTTGGGGGGTGGGGACAGTGTTGAGCACCATATCACTCCACTATGCTGACCCCGTATCACTCTTAGTGATTAGATTGGGAGTCATAGCAGTGGTTTTCATTCCTGCAGGATTGTTAAGCATTCGTGTTAGAAGAGATTACGATATACACAACAACTTCAGAAAATTGATTGAGTGCTCGGGATTAACGGGAATTGTCGGGTGGTTTGGTGGTATGTATTTCTTCCTTTTATCGTTAGCTACTATAGGTACCGCGTCAACAGTTCTAGCAACAGCACTGACCCCAATACTATCGTTGATTACTACCAGGAACGTTGCTAGGGAGACTCACAGCCATGCATTAGTCCTAGGTGCGATGCTAACGTCTCTCGGCATAGGAATCGCTGCTCTCCTCAGCTAATCACTGATTTCTCTACTTAGGAGTGAGTACTTCAACAAATAATTCACTGCAGTGCTGTAGTAGGGGACCTATGACTCAGAATCTTACTAGTAGTTAGTTTTTATGACGGGTCTTAACCAGTTACCCCTCACTATCCATGAAAACGCTAGTAACCCGGTTATTATGTTGCTTATCGACATACCGATCCAGAGCCCTCTCACACCCATCCCGAAAGGTCCTGGACCGAAAAGGTAAGCTAATATGTTTCTCAGAACCCATAACCTGAAGAGACTTAAGTACATGACTGTCTTAGTGTGCCCGGACCCGCTTGCGACAGAGAATGCAGCTCTCAACATCACGAAGAATATTATTGATGGACCCATGTATAGGAGGAAGTCTGCGGCGCTCTGAATTACTTCAGGGTCTGAGGGAGCAAATATAGAGACTATCTCGTATCTGAAGGTAGTGTAGATTAAGACCCCGAACCCAGTTATTAGTGTAGAGTAAAGCACTGTCTTCAGAGCTGCCTTCTTAGCTCTCTCGTACATCTCAGCACCCAGACTCTGACCAATTATTGTGGCGGTGGCTCCGAGCAAGCTACTAACAAAAATATCGAGGAGTCCTAAAGGCCTATCACCTATCCCCCAAGAAGCTAGTGCAACACTACCTAACATGCTTATTATTGCTGTGAGGAGGGTGAAGCCTCCTGCTTCACCAACTGATGAGACCGATATAGGTAATCCTATCATAACTAGCTTACGCAGTAACCAAGGCTTCGGCTTCAGATGATGTAGCCGGAGCTTCTCACCCCTAATACCCTTAATCAAAACACGTATAGCTACGAGTGAAGCAACAAAATCACTCAGTAGTGTAGCTATGGCGGCTCCCGCAACCCTCATGGGGGGTATTGGACCTAAGCCGAATATTAGGATTGGGTCTAGAACCACGTTCAGCAAAACCCCCATAACCCTAATCTTCATAGGGGTTACGGTATCTCCCGCCGCACTAAAAATAGATACTGTAGCGTTCATTAAGCCGAAGATAGCGATTCCTAGTGAGAAGTACCTCCCGTAAGTTACGGCATCAGGAATTACTTCAGCAGGCACTCCTACGAGAACCATCATTAGAGGTAATAAGAAGTAAGCTACTAAGCCTGCAGGAAGTCCTAGAAGCAAAACTATCAGCAGCAACTGCCCGGCAGTACTCATAGCTGATTCGTAGTTTTTAGCACCCCAGTACTGAGAAACTAGAGATATACCTGCCTGAAAAACACCTGCTAAGCCAGCAACCACTAAGAAAACAACAGGCCACGTAGCGTTAACAGCAGCTAAAGCTTCCCTCCCTAACCTCCCTAACCAAAACATATCTGTTATGTTATAGACCACCTGAAGAGCCTGCATCACACCTATAGGTAGACCCAGCCTCAACATAACCTTAACTATGGGTTCTTTCAACACCCAGTCCTTATCATCCAATCATGGCACCTACTAAGAACAAATACTGATAACCGAAATAAGCGGTAAGAACAACTAAGTAGTCAGTAACTAATCAGAAAATAAGATCGCGTTACTTAACTCACGTTAGGGGTGCCTTAGTAAACTCATCTACTACCAAGACTTCATCAAAAAGTGAACTACTAATTAAAGTATCACGTATGTTCCTAGCTATAGTAGTCCATAGAGTGTGATTTACGAATTTACAGAAGGAACAACCAGGATCGCTGCTCAAGAAACTTAAGTAAACGACTAGCTTCCTACCATCACTAGATATCCTGAGCCTACTAACAACACCTGAAGAAACAACATCAACATCGAACCCAGGAACGACCACCTTCCTCAACATATCCTCAACAAGCCTCAATTTACCTAATAAAACATCCTCACTCACACACCATCACCGAGTAAGTGATTGAAACAGCGTTAATAATATACGAATTACTCAGGGTACTCAGTAATAATTCTCGATTAACACAAACATTAACTAAAGTTTTTAATTGTTACTATTAGAATTCAGTGGTGATTACTTGTCATGAAGTTGGATCTCCCCAGAGAAGAAGTTTTCTCGTTACTCAAGAGACTCTCTGATAGTGTAGGTCCGTCAGGTAATGAGGGTAGTGTTAGGGAGTTAGTTATAGATGAGATGAGGAGAGTAGCTGACGAGTTAAGGGTTGATACGTTAGGTAACGTGGTAGCTGTTAAGAAGGGGACTAGAGGCGGTGGTAAGCTGATGCTTGCTGCACACATGGATGAGATAGGGTTGTTCGTATCGCACATAGATGAGAGAGGGTTCTTGAGAATACTCCCTATAGGAGGGGTTCCAGAGAGATCGCTAGTTTATCAGAGAGTCCTGATCAAGACCAGAGACGGGAGAATCTATAGGGGCGTGATAGGTCTGAAACCCCCTCACGTGATAAAGCCTGAAGAGCTCCGCCAAGTACCTGAGATGAAGGAGTTCTTCGTAGACATAGGTGCTTCCTCTAGGGAGGAAGTTCTTAGCATGGGTGTTAGGGTAGGTGATATAGCGGTTTTTGACAGAGAGTTAAGTGTGTTGACCGGGGATAGAGTTACGGGTAAAGCGATAGACGATAGAGTGGGTCTAGCAGTCATGCTGAAATCTTTTGAAGTTATTGAGTCAGCAGAACTTGATGTGTACGCGGTAGCGACTGTTCAGGAGGAGGTGGGGCTCAAAGGTGCTGAGGTAGCAGCATACTCAATAACGCCTGACGTAGCTCTGGCCCTAGACGTAACGATAGCGAGCGATTTCCCAGGAGTCTCAGAACATGAATGGTGTACCCAACTAGGTAAAGGACCCGCTATAAAAGTTGCTGACGGCAGGTCTGCTTCAGGACTAATAGCACACCCAGAAATAGTCAAGATGCTGGTGAAGACTGCTGAAGAATCAGGAATACCGTACCAGATGGAAGTCTTAGCGGGAGGAACAACAGATGCTTCAGTCATAGCTCTAAATAAGGAGGGAGTGCCTGCAGGCGTGATCTCGATACCCTCACGATACATACACTCACCAGTCGAGGTAATAGATCTTAAAGACGTGCTAAACGCTATCAAGCTAACTAAAGCATTCGCAGAGAAAACTACACACGAGTGGGTTAGTTCACTGAAGGAACGTAGAATCAAGTAACGAAACAACGTAGACTGAATCTTGTACTGGGATATACTCCTAAACCTAGGTTTACATTTTTAACGCAACACCTTTTTAACCTACTAACAAAAACTTTTCAGGTGCTTCGTAATGTATAAGTTTAGTAAAACTAAGCTACAGAATATGGTCGGGTATGCTTTAATCCCTGAAGGACTTAAGACTTACCCAGGTCTTGTTGTTCTGCACGCATTTAACCAAACCCCTGAAGCAATCTACGAGATAGCCAGGAGGTTTGCTGAGTCAGGAATCTTAGTCTTTGCTCCGAGATATACTGATGCAAGCGATGGCGTCGTAGTTTCCGTGAACGCGTTAAGAAGTCTTAAGTCGTTTAAGGGTGTTGACCCGTCCAGAATAGGTATTTTCGGTATATCTCTTGGAGGCACCGTAGCACTACTAGCGTCTACACAAGAACCTGTTAGTTTTGTTATTGACGTTGGTGGGTGGGTAGACCTAGCAGATCTCTATAACCACCTCTCCAAGTTCCCTACAGGAACGCCGCAGAGGTACATAGCTGAGTTAGTCAAATCAACTATAGGAACTCCTGAGGAGAGCGCAGAGATATACACCCTCTCAAGTCCTATAACCTACGCGGAAAAAGTTACTGGTAAGGTCTTAATAATACATGGGGGTAAAGACTCCATGGTTCCTGTAGCACAGTCTCAGAAATTGCTCGAGAAACTAAGTGAACACAATATTGAAGCTAAGCTAGAGATAATTGAGGATGCTGACTATCTCTTTAGAGAGAAGGAAGAAGAGCTAGTAAGGATTTGTCTGGAATTCTTGAGGAATCATAAAATAATCTAGTCATGAAATCTTGCAAGCTCTAACGAAAAATGTTTACATATGATAACATAACTATTTTTAGCTGTTTAATCTTATTAAACGTGAGGTGCTATAGGAGTTGAAACCATCCACATTAATGGCTATGTTAGTTATACTCATAGTGGTAGCAGGTGTTGTTGGATTCTTAGCAGGTCAGATGACAGTACCTCCTAGCGGACCCGCCACCACACTCATCACTACACAAACAATAACTCGGACCGTAACGTCTTACGTGACAGAATCACCTACACCCACGACTACACCAGGTTTCATCGGTACTGTTAAGATAGGAGCTCTATTACCATTAAACCTGCCGATTGGTCAGATGATGCTTAACGCTATTCTGATGGCTGTCGAGGAGATTAATGCAGAGGGAGGTGTGTTAGGTTATAAGATAGAGGTAGTTACTTATGATACCGAATGGAGCGGTGATAAAGCTAATGCAGGCTACAGGTATCTTGCTGAACAGGGTGTAAAAGTGATTGTGGGTGTGTTCGCTTCTCACGAAGCATTAGCTATAATGGATCTACTCCAGCTTTATGAAGTCCCGGTGATTGCTTCAGGAGCAGTTAGTGACGTGATAGATGAGATGGTTCTTCAGAATTATGACGCGTATAAGTACTGGTTTAGAGCGTACGTTAACGCAACTTCTCAAGCAGCCGCAACCTGGGATCTCCTAGCTTACCTTTCCAGGAGGTTTGGCTGGACTAAGATAGCGTGGATTTACGAGGACTTACCATGGGTTATACCGCACGCAATTTATGGGCAGAACAGGTCTGCTCAGGAGGGTGTGGAGATAGTTTATGTTAAAGGGGTCCCGACAGACATAGGGTCCTTCACAGACATATTTGCTCAAGCAATAGCTTCAGGCGCGCAATACATAACGTGGCAATTCTCAGGTACTGAGGACTACGTGTTTGCGAGAGACTACAGTTTAGGTCAGGTGCCGCTCCTAGCTGTTGGGGGAGGTACTTTTGCAATGCTTGAAGCCTTCTATAATCAGACTTTCGGTGCTGCTGAAGGACTGATATGTATTTCTTGGGGATTCCCAATACCGATAACCGAGAAAACCATGAGTTTCTACAACAAATACAAGAATAAGTATGGAACTGAGCCATTATTCACTACCTGGTATGCCTACGACTCAGTCTATATATGGGTTGAAGCAGTAAGGAAAGCAAATAGCTTCGACGTAAATGCAGTAATTAATGCTCTAGAAACTAATGTGTTTGTAGGAACTGCAGGAGTTTACGAATTTACTAGGAGTCACACGTCACTCCTAGCACCGAATAGAATATATCCCATATACTTCCAGTGGCAGGGAGGAAAGAGAGTGGTTGTGTGGCCTTTCAGAGTAGTAGAGTCTGGAACAAGATTGCTACTACCAGAACTAGTTGACGGTACGAGGGTTTGGAGATCCATACCATGGCCGTAGGCTGGTTGAGATGGACATTGATATCTACAAGTATATACTTATTTTTAGTATATTTCATTCTTCAACCTACCTTATGTTTTCCCTAGGTTTCTCTATGTTGTTTGGTGTGGCTAAGATACCTAATCTTGCTTACGGCTCTCTCTACATTTTTTCTTCATACGTTGTGTATTCTCTCATGACATACTTAGGTCTAGAACAAGTAGTAGCTGCTTTAATAGCTGTGTCAGCTGCGGGATTAATGAGTCTGTTGATAGGAGAAGCCGTGGTTAGGCCGGCTTTGAAAATGCCTGTAAGTATATTCATAACTACCTTAGCTGTTGCGTATATTTTTGAGGAATTTTTCCGTATTGAGATGGGTTTGAAGCCAATAACCTTACCACTATATCCGGGCGTAACTTACGTCCTAGGAGTTCCAGTAAGTAATCACTGGTTCCTAGTTCTTGTGGCTAGCTCACTCATGTTCTCTCTGCTGGTAGCTTTCTTGAAGTACACTGTCTTGGGGAGGTCTATAAGAGCTGTTGCTGAGAGCTGGGAAGAGTCAAGACGTTTAGGTATAAATCCGCTGAAGGTCTTGAGAGTAGCTTTCTTCGTGTCGGGGATTTACGCTGGTGCTACTGGAGTTTTGCTAACTCCTCTTAAAGCCTTAACACCTACTGCTGGCTGGGGACCTCTCTTCACGGCTTTTGCTATAGTTGCCTTAGGGGGTGTTGGAAGTGTATCAGGTACTTTAATAGCTTCTTTCGTTTACGGTTTTCTTGAGCAGACAATGACTTACATTTTAGGGGGTGGAATAGCTAGTATATCACCCCTCATACTGATAATTCTGGTATTGGTCTTCAGACCTCAAGGCATTATGGGGAGGGTAGAGTAGGGTGGTTTTCGCTAAACGTAGTACTAAAGACTTAATTATTGGTAAGACACCCTTCTTTGCTGTGTTGGCTGGGTTAACTCTACTGCCTCTTCTAGGTGTTGGTGGGTATTGGCTTGATGTGCTAACTAAGGTTAATCTCTTCTTGCTGGTGACATTAGCGATTGACTTATACTCCGGAACAACATACTACCTCAATCTAGGAGTTTCGTTTACTTTCGGGTTCGCTGGCTACGCTCTAGCGTTACTGAACATATATTACGGTATACCGATCGAGTACTCAATATTTCTGGCTGTACCTATCTCGGTATTTTTTAGCTTGGTTATATTGCTGCCTAGTCTTAGAATTAGGGGGGTTTATTTCGCTATATTGTCTCTCCTCATACCAATAGTTTTCATAGGGATAGTTACTGCTCAGCCATTCTCTCTCTACCTAGGTGGTGAGGGTGGTTTAAGATACAAGCAATTATTCCTAGACTTCGCTAGGAGCTTACCACCCGGTATCAGACTAACCTTCCTTCAGTATTCTTACTACTATATCTCGTTGGTAGCGGCGGTAATCGGATACTTGATAGCATACAAGATAGGTTTCTCAGAGTTTGGCTTCATGTTGAGAGCTGTAGGGCAGGACGAGGAATTAGCTGAGAGTGTTGGAATAAACACTCTTAAGGTGAAGGTAATCGGGTACTTAATATCCAGCATGTACGTGAGTGTTGCTGGAGCACTCTACGCGTCTATGAGATCCCCCGTAACAGTTGACCTGGTCGTGCCAGCAAACACCTTAGTACCTCCCCTCACGTCAGCCATCGTGGGTGGGTTAGGAACTATAATAGGGCCTGCTATAGCTAATTACATGCTTCTACTAACTTACGAATCATTGTGGGGATTGATAGGTAGGTGGAGAGTAATAGTCTACATGCTTCTACTCATAACTATAGTAGTGATTAAGCCTCAAGGACTCGTCTTCAGGATCTACCTAGACTTGAAGAAACGTTTAAGGGGTGTTCTACTTGAGTGAGATCCTCAAGTGTGAGGAGATAACTAAGAGGTTTGGAGGACTTACGGCACTCAATAAAGTAAGCTTCAACGTTGTTAAGGGAGAGATATTCGGCATCATAGGTCCTAATGGCTCGGGCAAAACCACCCTACTAAATGTCATTACGGGACTCCTAAAACCTGATGGTGGGAGAATAATGCTGGACGGTACAGACATAACTAAACTCGAGCCTCACAAGAGAGTGAAGTTAGGTATAGCGAGAATGTTTCAGGGAATGAGGGTATTTCCTTATCTCCCCGTATACCTCAACGTAGAACTCGTGGCTAGGGCTGTTTACAACAACGCTAGACTAGCTAGAGCGAAAACTTCTTGGGCTCTCACGATGAGTGGGTTACTGCCTGAAGCAGCAGAACTACCGATAAAACTAACACCATATAAACTGAGGATGCTTGAGTTTGCTAGAATCTTAGTTTCTAACCCTAAGATTGCTTTACTTGATGAACCCTTCGCCGGACTCGAGTCCAGCGAAGCTGAATCAATGATAGACTTAATAAAGAAATTCAATTCTCTAGGCATTACCTTCATAATAATAGAACACAGGTTAAGATACTTGATGAAAATAGCTAATAGAGTAATGGTTCTTAATCAAGGAGTAAAAATAGCTGAAGGGAAGCCGGAAGAAGTGGTCAAGAATCCTCAAGTCATTGAGGTCTACTTCGGGGGCGAGACGAGGAAATGACCAATGTTCTTGAAATCAAAAACCTTAAATCGGGTTATGGTCAAGTCTTAATCCTAAACGGAGTGAGTCTTTTCGTAAGAGATAACGAGACCGTCGGTATTATAGGTCCTAACGGAGCAGGCAAAACAACCCTGCTTAAAACTATACTAGGATACTTAAAACCCTGGAGCGGTGAAATAGTCTATTTAGGTAAAAGAATAGAAGGCATGAGTACTGAGAAGGTAGTGCTGCTCGGCATAGGTTATGTACCGGAGAGAGGCGGAATCCTGAAGACACTCACAGTAAGAGAAAATATAGAATTAGTTGCTGGGATCTTTAAAGAAAGCTCAGAGAAATTGAGAGAGCTCCGTAAACTCTTCCCCGTAATTGACGAGAGGGCTTCTCAGGTAGCGGGAACGTTGAGCGGTGGTGAACAGAAAATCCTCTCCATAGTTCTAGGATTATTAACTGCTAAGAAATTACTCATAATGGATGAGCCGTCTGCTGGATTAGCCCCAGCAATTAGAAAGAAATTCTCAGGTCTCCTTAAGACAGTCGCTACAGAATTAGGACTCTCGCTACTCATTGCGGAGCAAGACCCCAGCTTAGTAGCTGACCTGGCGAATACTGTATACGTCATGGAGAGAGGGAACATCATGCGAAGCGGGAAACCAGAGGAACTAGTAAGAGTAGAAGTCTTGAGAGAGCACTACTTAGGATTTTAGAACACCATTTCCTACTACACCTTACTTAGATCAATACACAAGACGTATTGCTTAGGCAAAGAACCTAACTCGTTATTGTTGTAGGCAGGAAAGCTAATCAAATCACTTAATTCTTCACAGCTTGATTTACTCTGTTAACATTAGCTTACTTTAAGTTTAACATAATTATTTTTAGGTGAGTTAATGAGGGAGAGACATGTCAAGATAGTTTCGACAGGTATCTATGTTCCGCCAATAACTATGACTCCTGAAGAGTTTGAGATGAAGACAGGTATTAAGATAGACCCAGTATTTATGGAGAGGACAGGACTTAAAGTAAAGAGGATTGCTCCTCCTGAAGAAACTCCCGCAACTATGGCTGCTAAAGCGGCTGAGATGGCGTTAGAGAGAGCTAAGATGACTATAGATGATATTGATTTAATAATCGTGGGTACCGACACCCCCGAAGCAATATCACCACCTACTGCGCCTAAGGTTCAAGCACTACTTAATGGCAGTAAAAGAGAAATACCTGCTTTCGATGTCAACGCATCCTGCGCGAACCCGGCGTACATGCTAGAGTTAGGTACTTCCATGATTAAAGGTAGTAGCAAGTACAGGAACGTGTTGCTTGTAGGGACATACGCCATGACGAGATTCTTGAGGTGGAGGTTTATGTGGGAATGGATATTCTCTGACGGTGCTGGTGCAGTAATACTTTCTGAGTCCGAGGAACCTGGCTACTTAGCAAGCAAGTTAAGAGCTGACGGGACTTTCTGGGACTACTGGGGTATCTTCATGGGGGCTTGGAAGCCTATATCTGAGCAGGTGTCTGATGACACGCTCCCATATCTAGATCTAAGAAGAACCTACCCTCCAGTCAACGATCAATTCTGGCCTGTACTAATTAAGAATGTCATGGATCAAGCTAACATATCTTTAGATGACATAACACAAGTAATCTATACTCAAGTAAGACTCAAGACGATATTGGATGTCACCAGGTCTCTAGGTCTTCCGGAGAGCCGAACGCACTGGGTAATGGATAAATACGGCTACACAGGCTCAGCATGCATATATATGGCTCTACACGATGCTTTAGAGCAAGGCAAGGTGGAGAGAGGCAAGGTCGTCATTTTTGTTGCTTCAGGAGTTGGTTATCAGCAAGGCGCCATAGCTTTTAGATGGATCTAAACATTTCCTCAAAGTTATCAATGTTAACTACCACTATTATCTAGTTCCTAAACAAATTTTTCGAGGAGAGTATAGAGCATGGTAGCAGACAATGTCTTAAGTAGTATCATTAAGATTAGTAAGAAGCCCGCTCCTCTACTAGTACCTCAGTCTTTCGGTCCCTTGAGTGGGGTAAGAATAGTTTCATCAGGTATTTTGATCGCGGAGCCTTTCGCAGCTTACTTAGCTGCTCTTTGGGGAGCTGAAGTAATACATGTTGAAAGACCTGGTGGAGACACCTACAGACATTCACCGCCTTTTATAGAGCACGAAGGGAGAAAAGTCAATACTTGGTGGGCGCAAGAAAGACGCAACATGTTGTCGATAGTCCTAAACCTTAAGTCGGAACGCGGGAAGGAGATATTCTTTAAGTTACTGAAGCAAGCCGATATATGGATGGAGAGCTCTATGCCGGGTACTTACGAGAAGCTAGGCATAACTGACGATGTAGTACATAAGGTAAACCCAGAATTAACTATAGTGCATATCTCAGGATTCGGTCATTCGGGGGACGAAAAATATTTAGGCCTCCCAGCATACGATGCTGTAGCTGCTGCTTTCAGCGGTTGGATGAGCTTAAACGGCTTCCCGGAAACACCCCCCTATAAACCGTTCCCGTACACAGGGGATTACTTGACGGCGCTTCACGCGCTTTCAGCCGCTCTTGCCGGGTATATACACGCTAAGAAGACCGGTAAGGGGATCTCAATAGATGTAGCTCAGTTTGAAGCAATCGCAAACACTTTTGGCGGTCTCTGGATACAGACAATCGAACTAGGTGATACACCAACTAGAAGAGGAAATAAAGATATCTACTTCCAGCCATACGACATATTCAAGACATTAAATGATGAGTACGTCTTCATAGGTGCTTTAGGTTATGACGTATTCAAGAGACTCTGCAACGCGCTTGGTATAGATTTTGATGAGTGGAAAGATATTCATTACGCGCCCGGAATGCATACAGAGAAAGGAAGGGTTTTTGATTCTATACTAAGGGAATGGGTAGCTAAAAAGACCACTGACGAGGTGATCGAGATTCTCAAGAAACATAACGTGCCTTGCTTCAAGGTATACACTCTTAAGGACGTCTTAAAAGACCCACACTACAATGCCAGGAAAGACTTCATAGAATGGTTTGACGAGAGTCTCAAGAAAAACATTAGTGGTTGGGGTATAGTACCTAAATTCAGGATGAGTGAGGAACCAAGGATCTGGAGAGGCTCTCCAAGACTAGGTCAAGACGCGAGACTAATCCTGAGTAAGTTACTTGACTACATGGCGGATGAGGTAGAGGAACTAATCAAGAATAATGATGTGTGTTGTGAGTGAAATGCCTTACAGAAGAATCAATGATGTAGAAATTTACTACGAAGACCACGGCTCCGGAGAACCTGTCGTACTGCTTAACGGTATATTCATGAATACTAAGAGCTGGTATTTGCAGTTAAAGCCTCTAGTAAGTAGAGGTTACAGAGTAGTACTACATGATATGAGAGGTCAGTGGAGTTCAGGAAAGCCTGATTGCGCTAGTTGTTACGGTCTAGAGATTCACGCTGATGATCTTAAGCACCTCCTAGACGAACTTAACATTAAGAAAGCACATATTATCGGTACTTCGTACGGTGGTGAGGTCGGGATGTATTTCACGATTAAGTACCCGGAATACGTAAACGATTTAACGCTGATAGCTTCAGTTAGTGAGGTACATGAGGAATTAAGGATTACAGCTCTGAGATGGTTAGAGGGAGCACTAAGTAACGATCCTAGAAAGTTTGTTCTTTCATGGATTAACGACGTCTACTCAGACTCGTTCATAGTTAAGTCAGGTCCTCAGCTGCTTGAGAGACTAGTAGGTCTGTACTCTAGTGGGTTTGACTTCAGGAGTGCTGCGTACCTACTCAAAGCATTCCTTAAGTTGATTGAGGAACCGCTAACGCCGAGACTGAGAAACATAAGTCAGCCAACACTAGTAATAGCTGCTGAGAAAGACAGGGTTAAGCCTCCTAAATATTCAGAGATAATAGCTAGGAACATCACAAACTCAACCTACACGATAGTTGGTGATGCTGGTCACGCAGTAGTGATAGAGAAACCTGCAATCATTAACTACTTACTGATTGGATTTCTGTATAGCCATCCAATAAGTACTGCTTGAGATTTCTAAGATCTCTTGACGTACTCAGCTATTAACGGATCTGTTGTTACGTGATTTGCACGTTTTGTAGGGGTCTGCCAAGCCATGCTTCCATAGCTTTCTTTATGCCTGACCAAGTTTTTATATCTAGAGATAAGGCTCTCAATACGTATGTGTAGCATCTCGACCTCCTGAAAACCTTACTCAACTTCCTCTGAACAAGCTTCAAAGCTTTCTCAGTAACTTCCTCTACCGCTTCCGTGGTAGTATTGTGTGGCTCCCAGATTAAACATCCGAAGTAAGCAAACCAACTATCCCGTCAACCTTCTCGTATATTTTCTGGGGTACATCATCACTAACCTACATATTAATTTCCTCAAAACCTCTTCTGAGGGATTCAGGAGACTTTCCCCTATTGAATCTCTCAAGCTTCACCATCTTGATGTATTCGCCGTAAAGAGGGCTTGAAAGGTAACTTAATCTAATAGTGTTTAGTGGAAGACCTACTTCAGATCCTGTCAACACGAATCTTAAATTAGGTAGGTTATCGTACGCGTATGTAAGAATACTCCCCTACTAAAACCTTCTTCCAACATCCTCAAATCTAGATAAACGTAGGGGGTGTTAAGCTCGTTTAAAGTGACCTTCAAAACAGAAGTCTCACCAATTCTCCTAACACCAAGAAGAAGTGATAGAGGCAGCTTAAGAATCTATTCTTAAGTTCATTACCGATATTCAAAATATTTAACAATGCGGATCCGGAGTATCATTACAGTAGATTTGCGCACTCCTTAACACTCAAGCTTTACTCTCAGATCAGTATTTGCTAGTACGACCCATTTCTCTAAATCCAGATAAGTATTAATTGCTTTAAACATAACTCCCTTTTCAGAAGCGTATCTCATGATATTAATTATTTCTGGATCTCCTAAACAGTATGGTTTGAAGCCCGTTACGTTGGGTAGGGAAGCTATGAAGATGACGTATGGTTTGAAAGTACTTGAGTAATCTGCTAGCACCTTAATTTGTCTTCTCCCCCTAATCGTTGGGCAATCAGGGTATGACGCATAATCATTACCTACCCTCAACACAGCACTCTTTAGTTCGGCAAGTCTTACACCATCAGCACATCCCAGCATGTAATCTATGATCTCACTCCCTAATCTGAAATTTCTGTTACGTAGAGAGCACCCAGCCAACCAAGGTATGAGTCCGTGCTCAAGCAAATACTCGAATATCTTACTCTGGGTGAGAGTGTCTAATATAGCGTAACCCTCAACATCCTTAACCGCTACTAATCTATACTTGAGTCTAGACCCTCCTATAGAGCTACATAGTCCCTCCTTACCACGAACAATATACTCACGTAACCTCCCAGTATTAGTTAAGTGAGCTAAGCCAGTCTCACCACCTATCGATATCCGTACAGTAAAACGATTCAGTCTCTCAATTAGCTCACACTTAATTAAGTCATCAAGTCTGAAAAGCCTCACTACTCACCACCTAATCATAAAGCACGTTGACCGGGAAATATTACTACTCAGTGAAAATTTCAATTATCTTTTCCCGTATTGATGTTTCGAGTCTCATACACCCATTGAGTTACCGTATATCGCGTTAAGCAAAAGCTCAGAAGCTACTAAGATTTAACGATGACTTAAGAAACATGGTTAGGGTGTTTTCAGACTCGTTACTCTAGCGACCCGTATTGGTTCGTGATTTCAGGAGTTAAGTTAGTTAATGGGCTTACTAACCCTGCATTGAGTTACCTCAAATTACTTTCTTTCCTCAAGCGTAGGTTAATGGGCTTGACCCAATATATTATATTAGTTTTGTCCTTGTATAGGGAGTTAAATGATGTGTGAGTGCTTCCTCGAGACTGTGTTAAGTAGATCTAGTGTGAGATGGTTTAAGAGCGATCCCGTACCTGATGACGTCCTACTCAAGATTCTTGAGGCAGGGATTAGAGCTCCTAATGCTGGTAGCAGTGAGCAGTGGTTCTTCATAGTAGTTAGAGATCCTGAAATAAGGAAGAAGCTTCACGACTTACTCCTAGAAGCTCACGAGTTCTACGCTACGCGAGTTCTTAAGACTCCACTACCTCCAGATAAGGTAGGTAAGTGGGTTCAAAGGATTCGTGAGGGCATGTATCTAGCTCCCACTTATATAGCAGGTTATGTTGACTTAAGGAAGACTACACATGTTGTGGAGTTTACAGGTGCTGAGAAGATATTTGCTATGCAATCTGTTGCTGCAGCTCTAGAGAATATGTTGTTGGTTGCTCATGCTCTTGGGTTAGGTGCTGTATGGTTGGGTGTACCCTTACTACTCAAGAATAAGTTTGACGAGCTTCTTAAACCACCAGAAGGATGTGATTTGCAAGGAATCATAGCGCTTGGTTATCCTGCAGAAACCCCTAAGACCAGACCTAGAAAACCCTTAAGTGAAGTAGTCCGGTTTATTTAAACCTAGTTAAAACCTCGAGAATCTCTTCCTTAAAGACCTTTCATATTTTCTCAGCTAATGGGAAAGCATGAAGAAGTTGTGCAGGAAGTAACTTAAATGCTTCTGCATAGATAGTTGAGGCTTTCCTGCCGTAAAAAGCCGCGCTAAATAATATTAGCGACTTAATGTGTTCCCAATTATGCTCAAACTGTGTTTTATGTAGTCTTAGAGCGTTAAGCTTAGCTTCTATAAAGCTAGTTATATTGTTGAATGCGTTAGGTCTGGGCGTATTATAGAGAGCTAAGTAACTGACGAACCAAGACTCTGAATCAGGAGCTTCAGAACACCCGTAATGAGGTAGTGGCGAGAAAATAATTGCTTCAGCTGTGAGGAGACCTACGTTCCTATGATCTGGGTGCCCTTCATAAGGACACCAAGGATCAGGCGCGAAAATTATGTCCGGCTTTAAAGACCTAAACAAACATACTAGCTTGTTCCTCAACTCATTATTGTACGGCACTCTACCATCACTATATCCTAACCATAAGACCTCTTTAACACCTAAAACCTTAGATGCATCAACCTGCTCCCTATACCTAATCTCAGACAATTTCTCAGGAGAAATACTTGAGTCTAGAGTTCCGAGGGATCCGTCAGAAACTACGAGTAACTTAACCTCCTTACCTTTACCAGCTAAGGATGCTAATGTCCCTCCCACACCTAACTCACAGTCGTTCGGGTGTGGGGAAACACACAGTACGCGCTCAACCTTATCAAGTGCTTTATCAAAACCTGGATCAATCACTTTCTTAACTAACTCTCTGTAGGCTTCAGATTCAGGCAATTCAATTATTTCTCTCAACACATCATACAAACTCAAAGCACCCAAAGAAAACATACGTTAATAGTAATAAAGCTAATCTACGAATACTCGCAGACAAACAAGAAATTAAGAGCTTGTAGCACTGCGTAAGAATTAGGGTATTATCTTGCCATCCACTCTTACTTCCTTTAAGCCATGCTTCTTAAGAATCTTATTCGCTTCAATCACTAATTCATTAACTTTATTCTTTAGGTCGTCGTAACTTATTGACTCGCCGTAAATCCTAATTTTAGGTTCTGTCCCAGATTTTCTCACGAGTAACCAAGACTTATCCACGTAATTAACTCTCAAGCCATCCACCGTTAGTATTTCAGAGTCGGGGGTCCGCCATTCTAGCAGCTTAGTCTTTAGGCTCTCATATACTTCTTCTTTGAGTTCTTTAGGAACTTCTATAGATATTCTTGCTTGAGGATAGTCTGGAATATCCTTCAGTAAAGTATCAATATTGGAGCTCCTCTCAATCATTAACTTAGTTAAGAAAGCTGCCTGATAAACACCATCTACCCACGCTCCCCACCCCGGATCTATAAGCTTCCACGGCTCTGCAGTCATGACTGTATCTGGGTATTTGAGTATGCCTGTATGAGTTGCTCCTAGCTTAGTTATAGCTAGCTTACCACCTGCCATCTCAACAACTTCTTTCACAGCGTTTCCTACGTCTATAGATACTACTACGGTTCCTCTCTTCTCACTCAATATCTCCTTAGCTAGTAACGCAATTATTCTGTCTTGCTTCACGAATCCTTTAGTAGGGCTTAGAACAGCTAGTCTGTCTCCATCTCCGTCGTGAGCTAAGAACGCGTCAACTCCTAACTCTCTAGCTATTGGGAGCAGGGGTTCCAGGACGTCAGGTCTTGGTTCAGGGTGTCTTCCGGGAAACCTCCCATCAACGTTAGAGTTGAGTGTGAGTACCTGAGCACCTAACTCAGACAGGACTCTAGGAGTTACTAGAGAAGCCGCACCATTAGCCGTGTCAATGAGAACTCGGATTCTATTCTTCTTGTTTTCGGTGCATAATCTACTCAGTAAATCCGCTATATACTCTTCTATTATGTGTGTGGCGCTAGTGAGTGCCCCGACAGCATCCCAATCAACAAAAACCCATTTCTTACTAAGATATAATTCCTCAATCTTAGACTCATCTTCTTCCAGAATCTCCATCCCGGTACCGTAGAAAGCTTTGAGACCGTTATCGTGAGGAGGGTTGTGTGATGCGGTTACGTAAATACCTAGGTCCCTCTTTAAGTATCTTGTACTCCAAGCCAGAACTGGTAGCGGAACTAAACCCACGTCAATAACGTCGGAACCGGAAGCCAGGAGTCCTGCTATCACGGAATTCTTCAGGAGTGGTGTGGTTAAGCGGCCATCACCACCTACTACACTCTTACGTGCTTTGAGGTATGTCGCTATGGTTGCGCTGAGGTACAGGAAGATTTCAGGACCTACTTCTTTTAAGTATCTTCCTCTCACACCAGCTGTTCCGAAGAGTCTCTTACTACTCACCAGCTTCCCCACCCACTTCTCCTGCTTGCGTTAAGTCTCTCAAATTAATTAATTCGTGTGGCTTAAGTAGAGACACAGCAGCAACTCTCTTACCTCTCATAACCTTAACTATCTTGATGAAAACCACCCAGTCAGGGTTTTCTAGGTTTACTGGCCTATCGATATACTTAGCTATCTCCCTAATAGAGTCTATAGAATGCATTATGATCTTCCTCCCCTCAGAATCCACACTCATTAAATGTCCTTGAAGAGTTATTCTGAAGCTTTCGTTTTGAGGAATCTTGGTAGCTATACTCTTAACTACCTCTATAACCTCATCAAGATAAGGATCAACCACGTAGTCTACAGGGATAACTCTAATTATTGGTGTGCCCCCACCCCCTAAACTCTCTCTCAACTTACTAGCTACTCGATGAGGATCCCCCTCAACTAAATACAGCATTACTGACTGATAGGAAGTCAGGATTTTTCCCTCAGTACCTAATATCTGCCTTAGTTGATTCCTAGCCCACCTCCAGTTATCAGGTCCCGGCTCGTGAATAACTATTAGATTAAACATTCGAACACCCCTCACTACTCAGCCCAACCTACTATACAGCTCAAGATTAATAAGAGGGTTCTAGTATCTCCTTGACGAGAATAAACAATTGTCTAAAAATTGTTTATTTCACTGTCGATGCAAAGGTTATATATTCTGTAAACCTTGTTCAAATGGGTCTAAATTGATATGTATGTAGCAGTATTTGATATAGTTCAGTATGATTGTCCTGTCGTATGGTTAGTAGAGCATCTTAAAGACATCAAAATAATAGTCACTGGAGCTAACGTTGCTGAGATCTCCAGAGGTTACGAGAAAATATACGTAGTCATACTAGGAGATAATGATACTTTCAGTAAAGTTTTAGAAAAGATAAGGAATTATAGGCTCGTGCGAAATTATGAAGTAATACAGAAGAAGAAGGATTTTATTAAGATGCAGATGAATATAGCTAAAACTAAGACTATGGAGGCCAGTGTTTTTCTTGATGCAGTACCACTAGCGCCGTGGATAGCCAAGGAAGGGTATGAGAGATGGAGTCTAGGATTTCATAATAAGAAGCTACTTAACGAATTCATTAGGAAAGTAAGTGAGTTTGATTATATAGAGAAGTCTAGAGTGGAGAAAATACCTGACGAGCTAATCGCGGAATTCTCAATGAACTACATGTCAGCACTAAACCTACTAACAACAGAACTAAACAAACTGACTGATAAACAATTAAACCTACTGAGATTAGCGCTTGAGTCAGGATATTATGAGTGGCCTAGAAAAACCAACATAGTTGAACTTTCCGAAGAACTAGGTATATCGCGCGCAGCAGTAACTAAGCTACTGAGGCGTGCTGAGAAAAGAATAATATCTTCTATGTTAAAGTACATGAGTAAGACATCTGCTTAAGTTTAAATCAGTCTTAGCTCGCGTACTACGTCTCAGATACTTAATAATCATTGTTTACCTGGATCTAGATTACTCGCGATAACGTACTTTAAACGAGGGACTGAATTGGAGGTAGGTGTCATAAGCGCTTACAGTCTGAAGTACGAGTTAAGAACTCCTAAGGAAGTGTGGGACATGATTAAGGAAGTTACTGAGGGGGTAATAAGAAAAGTTGATAAAGGTATTAGTGAGGAGGAGATAGACTTAGTCATAGTATCTAATTTCTCTGATAGGTTTGGCGGACTCCTACATACAGCACCTCTAGTCATCTCACACCTAGGTTTGAACAGCACTAAAGGTTTCAGGGTAGAGAATGCCTGCGTGTCTGGGGGTACTGCTCTCTATCTAGCATGGAATTTCCTTAAGAGTGGATTGGTTAGGAACGTTTTAATAGTAGGTTTCGAGAAGATGAGTTACTTGCCCTCAAGTATGGAGATTAACGAGGTCTTAATGCTAGCAGGACATCCTGATGAAGTCTTAGTAGGTTCACCTTTCGTGTCTCTCTACGCTCTAATAGCTGCTGCATACATGAGTAAATATGGTGTTAAGGAGGAAGACTTAGCGTTAATAGCTGTAAAAAATCATGAAAACGGGTTGAGGAACCCTCTCGCAGCCATGCAGAAGAAAATTAGTGTTGAGGACGTGATGAAATCCCCCTATATTTCGTGGCCATTAAAGCTCTACGACTCCTCACTAATAACTGATGGTGCGGCAGCCTTAATACTCAGTAGTGAACCAAGAAAGTATACTGACGCACCAGTAATGATTAGAGCAGTAGCTATGCATCATGATCATCCAGGAGTTTTCCAGCGTGATGACTTGACTGCCTTGAGAGCTGTTAAGAAAGCTGGTGAAGAAGCTTTCAGGAGCGCTGGCTTAACACCTAAAGACATAGATGTCATGGAAGTGCATGACGCGTTCACAATAGCGGAGATAATAGTTTACGAAATGCTTGGTCTCGCTAATAGAGGTAGAGGTGTAGACTTAGTGAGAAACGGTGTCACGACGTTTAACGGCGAAATACCAGTCAATCCTAGTGGTGGACTCAAGTCTAAAGGACACCCAATAGGAGCCACTGGTGTTGGTATGGTAGCAGAAATCTACTGGCAACTAAGAGGTGAAGCAGATCAAAGACAAGTACCTGATGCTGAGGTAGGTTTAGTAGAAAATCACGGAGGTACTGGAGCAACGTCAGTAGTAGCTATTTTCGGTAGGTGATTAGGATGGTCTGGAAGCTAATTACCTACACAGAATTATACACTCCAGTACCGCCTTACAAATCTATCTACGCTATAGGTATAGTGGAAAATGAGGAAGGTGTCAAAAGGGTAGTCCGTATAGACAGGAAGTTCTTCGGGAGACTTAAGACAGGTATGGTAGGAGAAGTCACTGAGTCTTGGAGTGTTTTCGGTAATATACCTTTGTTCATTCCATCAGGTGTTGAGGCTCGTGAAGAGAAAGTAGCTTTAGTGACTGGAGGTGCTAGAGGAATAGGAGCTGCCATATCTATAGAACTCGCTAAGTCAGGGTACCTAATAGCAGTGGCTGACATACTGCGTGATACTGAGGCAGAGAATACTATTAAGGCAATATCTAATGCCGGATCTAAGGCAGTGTTTGTAGAGATGGATGTCTCAAGGTATGAGTCCGTGGAGGAGGGAGTTAAGAAGGTAGCAAGCGAATTCGGCAGAATTGACGTCTTAGTTAACAACGCTGGAATAACGAAAGACTCATACATGCAGAGAATGAGCCCCGATATGTGGGACGCAGTAATAAGAGTGAATTTAACTGGTGCGTATAACTGTTCAAGAGCTGTTACGCCTTACATGATCAAGAATGGGGGAGGCGTCATAATTAACGTCTCATCTATAGTTGGGTTAATAGGTAATGTAGGGCAAGCAAACTACGCAGCTTCTAAATCAGGCTTAATAGGACTCACCTACACCCTAGCTAAGGAACTAGCCCCATACGGGGTAAGAGTAGTCGCAATAGCTCCAGGGTTTGTCAAAACACGAATGGCTTTAGCAGTACCTACACCAATACTAAGAGACTACTTAAGGAGAATACCCATACCAAGACTCATAGAACCGGAAGAAATCGCTAAGCTGGTAAGACATATCATAGAGAATGAGGCATTGAACGGTATCGTGATACCGATAGATCTAGGCACAACAATCTCAAGTCTTAAAGCTTAAATCATGATCATAAGTAGGTTTCAGAATTAACCAGAAGGTTTTTATGTTTAATACCCGGTTAATCTACTGGGCATCTATTTATGGTGTTTCCGAAAGCCCGTAAAACTAAGCTTAGTAAAGGTTTTGAAATCAGCTTCAAACACCTTAGTAGGGGGAGTAGTAAGGCTGTTGTCTTGATACACGGTAACCTATCATCATCACTAATTTGGGAAGATCTAATGCTGAGAATACCTGAAGACTTCGACTTAATTGCTCCAGATCTGAGAGGTTTTGGTGATAGCGAGAGAAGAGCCGTAGACGCTACCAGAGGCTTAAGAGACTTTTCAGACGACATACTGGATTTGTTAGTAAGTCTTAAGTATGACTCATACGTGTTAGTAGGACATAGCATGGGTGGAGGTATTGCGTTACAAGCACTCATAGATTCTCCTAGAGAAGTCAAGATAAAGAAGATCGTACTAGTAGATCCATTATCGCCGTATGGTTATGGCGGCACTAAAGATATATACGGTACGCCGTGCTACAGTGATTATTCAGGGTCTGGCGCAGGTCTCGTAACTAAGTATAATCCTGAGTTTGTTAGATTACTTAAAGCCAAATACGCAGGGACTGACCACCCTTCAGCACCTGCTAACGCAGTTAAAGCTTACTTCGCTGACGACTATGTGATTAATGAGGCCTTAATGAGTAAGCTCTTGAAGATGCTGTTCAGTACTGAGGTAAGTGAGGATAACTATCCGGGAGACTATGTAGAGAGTCCTAACTGGCCCTACGTAGCACCGGGGAGTAAAGGAGTACTTAACGCGATGAGTCCTAAATACCTCAAACTAGAGGAGGTGTTAAACATTCCTGTGAAGCCTCCTATACTGTGGGTTCACGGGAGTAAAGACATAATAATATCTGATATGTCTATGTTTGACATAGCCGTATTAGGACTTATGGGATACATATCGGGGTATCCAGGCCAGGAAAAATTCCCGCCACAACCTATGGTGAGTCAAATAAAGAACTTTCTAGACGAGTATGTTGTGAGGGGCGGAACCTACGAGAAATTGGTAGTTGAGGGTGCTGGACACACACCATTCGTAGAAAAACCTGAAGAATTCTTGAAGAAGTTCATTGATTTCCTTTATGAGTAACTTAAGTGATTGCGGAAATCTGAAAACAGTTTCTTTACTTATATTCTCATCTCATTGATCATACAGCACCAAGTACTTACTTACCTTACCTCTCTCTCTAATCGTGTCGAGAGCTTCTGCAGCCAACATAAAAGCTTTTCTAGGTATTTTGGAGACTCCTACACCAACTTTGATAGAGTTGATGCTTCCTAAGACTTCCAGCGTTTTCTGCATATTTTCTTCATCACATATCGAGACTATGTTGTCGCCGCCCAGGTATTGCACTATAGCTACGTCTCTCAATTCTTTCACATAGTGTGCTATCACGTTCAGGATTTCTGAGTATGTTCTGTAAATTCCTAGAGACCTAGTTTTCTTGGTGAAGTCGTTGAGGTCTGCGTGCGCGACTACTAGTGATTCAGGTAAGCAATTCACGTCTTCTTGGTAGTTCTCATTGCTTAGATCCATCTTGAGAAGGTCTTTGATTTTTCTGCAGGTAACTAAAGTGTTTATTGGTGTTGGCGCGTAATTCAGCAGGACCTTCCTCAAGCCTTCATTAAATTCCCTCACACTAACTTCGTAAGGCAGCAACATTATCTGGTAGTCATATCTTAGTGGGAGTGCTATGCCGCCGTAACTAGACGCGAAAGACTGAATAACTTGGTATACCTTAGACTGTGTGAGCTGAATAAACCACTCCCTATCCTTACCTAAAGACTCAGTCCACTCTCTATACTTAACGAATTCAACGAAAACTGCTAAGACCATCTTACCACGCTGTCAGTTATTCAATGAATGATGTTGTGCTAGGTGATTCACTTACTTTTAATTTCTTTAGTCTCTCACACATCTTGACAGCAGCTTCAACAGCTCTCCTAGCGTAATCCTCAACTCTTTCGAGAGCTTGCATTCTAGTAGCTCCAGGACCTATGATGCCTAGAGTGACTGGTTTCCCGTACTCAATACTTAAATCGAGGATCTTCCTAGAAGACTGCTGAGCTACTACCTCATCATGCTTAGTTTCTCCCTGAATGATAGCGCCTAAAGTAACTACCGCGTCTACTTCGTTTTTCTTCAGTAGTTCCTTCACTGCTAGCGGTATCTCGAAAGATCCGGGAACCTTAACTACGTAACTCACTTGAGCACCGAGAAACTCAGCGTGTTCGAGAGCTTTCTGAAGCATCAAGTATGTTACGTCGTAATTAAACTCAGCCACAACTATAGCTAGCTTCACCATCCTTGACACACCCTCTAAACAAAACGTGAAGCACCTTTATATTCTAATCAACTAGATTCTAACATGAAATACAAATAAGCTCAGCAACACATAGGTTAAATGGGGGTGGTGTAGTGACTCAACGCTTAATTACCTTGGCGCACGGTGCTGGAGCCGCAGAGACTTGGAGACTCATTAAGGAATTAATTATTGATAGAGTGCCTGAGAAACTAAAGAAAATTGAGGGTGGTTACGGATTAGATGTTTTAGATGATTCAGCGACTCTTAAAGTGGGTGATGACTTACACGTAGTAATCACGACAGACTCCTACACAGTGAGTCCTTACAGATTTCCTGGCGGTGATATAGGTTCTCTAGTAGCGCATGGCGTCATCAACGATCTAGTAGTTTCTGGTGCTAAGCCAGTCGCTTTCATGGACACCATAGTTGTTGAGGAGGGGTTTCCTGAAGGAGAGTTGAGCGTCATAATTAACTCCCTAATCTCTGCTTTGATTGAGGATAACGTGTCCCTGATTGGCGGAGACTTTAAGGTCATGCCTAAGGGAACGCTCGATAAGATACTGATAACTGGGGTTGGCATCGGTCTTAGTAGGAGACCTATACCAGATAATGAGTTAAGTGTTGGTGACAAAATAATAGTTACTGGCTACGTAGCAGAGCACGGCGCAACTATACTAGCCGCTCAACTAGGTTTGCTAGACAAAATCAAAGGACTTAGAAGCGATACTAAGTCTTTAGCCAGGACAGTCCTCAAAGTTATAGAGGAGTTCAGAGACTACGTGCATGCAGCAAGAGACCCCACGAGAGGGGGTCTGGCATCAGTACTTAATGAGTGGGCACGCTCAAACAACTTAACAATAAGGATACATAAGGACAGGATACCTGTGAGAGAAGAAGTAAGAGATTTTCTTGAAGCTATGGGTGTTGATTATCTTTCTATGGCGTCTGAGGGTATAGCACTCCTAGCAGTAGATAGCAGGAGAGCTCCCGAGATTCTTGAGAGGTTAAAAGAGGTAGGTGAGGAGAATTCTGAGATAATAGGTGAGGTAATAGAGCCTCCCAGCAATTTCCTCAGAGGCAGGGTTATCGGTGTGACGGAGGTTGGTGGTAAAGTATTAATAGAACCTAAATCTATTAACTTACCAAGAATATGTTAGGAGGGGTTGCTGATGTGTTTAGGAGTGCCTGCTAAAGTTCTGAGGAAGTGGGTTCGTGAAGCATTAACTTACGCTGAAGTAGATTTAGGAGGTATTACTCAGGAAATCATCATCGCTACCGACGACGAGGTAAAAGAAGGAGACTATGTTATAGTTCACGCAGGCATCGCTATATCCAAAATAAATGAAGAAGAACTTGAAGAAACGCTTAAGCTGTATAGGGAGTTGAGGCTCGAAAATACCTATTAGATAAATGAATTCTTATAAAGTGCGGCCTAAGAAACTTCTCAGTCATTATTCTGGGATAATTTATAATGTTGACGCCAACATTTAATTAGAGCAGAACCTGGGGATGAGTATTAGTGAGGCTTAGTATAGGTTTCCCTATAGGAGGCACTCACTATAGAAGGAGACCCAAAGCTACCATAGGTTTAATACTAGTTAACGTGTTAATATATTTACTCACATCATACGAGAACCTCTTTACAACAATTAATAATTACTGGGTTAGTAGCGGTGGGTTTGTTCCAGCACTACTTGAAGACCCTACCCAGGCATACAGAATACTAACTTCTATGTTTCTGCATGGAGACATATTCCACATATTCTTTAACATGTATTTCCTCTACGTATTTGGGAGAGCTGTTGAGGATGTTTTAGGGAGTCTCAGGTATTTAGTGCTATACTTTATTTCAGGAATATCAGCAGCACTGTTTCACGTGACTTACAGCTTCTTAGGCGGTCTTTCATCTTACGCTATACCAGCTATAGGTGCTTCAGGAGCTATAAGTGGGGTTTTAGGTGCTTACCTTATCTTCTACCCTGGGACTTCATTGACTGCTTGCTGGATTTTCTTCGTATTCCCGGCATGTTTCTCTGTGAGGGCTTCGTTTTACCTTATCTTCTGGTTTATTATTCAAGTCATTTATGGTTATGCTAGAATTGCTGGTAGTGTGGCGGTGTTTGCTCACGCAGGTGGTTTTCTAGCAGGTATTGCTATTCTCCCATTAATAGTAAATCGCTCAAGACTTAGTGAACTGAAATTCATAGAATACGTAAGATCGCTACCCTACTTAATATTTACGTACCCCAAAACACGAGGACTCAGCAAAACATCTAAAGCGATCTTATCGTTAGTTATCATCTCAGTCATAGTTGGAGGCATCTTAGTGCTAACAGCACTCCCAGAAGTAGGTAACGTGAAGGTCATGAACCTCCAGTACACGTACGACGGGATCCTGTATCGTGATTACGCCGTGATTCAGCTACCTGACGTGCAGAGCTACATAGCCGAGACCCCCCTAGACACTACTAGGATACTGCTCAGCAGACTCAACGCGATCAACCTAATATATAACGAGAACACACAAAACAAAGACTTGAATCTGGAGAATCAGCATTACGTGATCACCTTAAGAGTTGGGAACTTACGCCGCAACATCAGCTTATTGATCAAGTATTTTAGTGGTCACTACGATGCTGAAGGCTTCCTAGAATACGGTCGCGGTGAAATAGTTACACAAATCCTGGTAATTAGGGGTACTCAGGTCTCTATCATAGATAACGTAGAGTATCAATTCACGGTGAGTTCTAAAACAACAGACTTAAGTAGGGTTACTCAGAACGTGGGGCTCTCGTCAATAATAATAGCTTCAGGAGCTCTCCTAGTAGTACTCGGCAGAGATAAGGAATTAGCTCTGGTAGGTGAGTGAGAATGGCGAGAATCTTACTGATATCTGATATACACGCAAACCACGACTCACTAAGATTAATCATGAATAACGCAAGGAGCTACGACGAAATAATAGTGTTAGGAGACTTAGTTGATTACGGACCCGATCCTGATTTAGTGATAGATGAAGTAAGGCTTGCGGGTGCTAAAGTAATAAAAGGGAATCATGACGAGGCCGTAGGCAAGAACGTAGACTGCAGGTGCGGGCACGAACTACATGACGTAAGCGAGTATACGAGGAATGAGATATCTATGAGGAAGCTATCAAACAATGACAGAAAATTCTTGAGTGATTTACCTGAAGTTCTCAAGATCAGCTATGCTGAGCCACCACTAGTACTGGTACACGGAACTCTACAACAACCGCTTTACGGATACCTATACCCGTGGCTAGGTAATGAGGAAATATGCTGGTTACTTCAGGAGAGAAGAACCTACAGATTAAGCATGAGTAAAAAAGAATGCGAGTTAGTTAAGTCAGTGTTTTTTGTGGGGCACACCCACTACCAATTCCTACGTTTGGTTAGGGGAGCTGTCGTGATTAATCCGGGAAGTGCTGGTCAGCCGAGAGATGGAGACCCCAGAGCTTCCTACGCGATTTATGACACCACGGATAACAGCGTAACGTTCTATAGAGTCAAGTATGATGTAGAGAAAGTTCTGAAAAAACTGCAGGAACTAATCAAGGATCAAAATATTTACAGCAAGCTGGCTAACGTCTTAATAAAAGCCTCGATATAGGCAGACTAGCATTTTCGTTATAGATGCTTGGAAACTCGCGCAATATTTGATATGCTTCACAAAATATTCTGTCTTAGTCTTAAAAGCTGGTTTTCAGTTGTAGGTGGGAGGAGATTTGAGAAACACTAGGGGGTTGCATCTCACTGATCTCATCTTAATGATGACTGCGTGGGTAAGCATATCGTCTGCTTCTGTTCTAGTAATTCTATCAGGCACTACTGCTTTGGTTTGTGCTTTCTGGAGGGTTTTCCTGAGTTCTGTTATTATGTTATCTTCGGGGCTAGTATGGCGTCCTGAAACAAGCCTGGCTAGTCCTCCAATATATTTGAGGTCTGTCATCGCAGGTGTTTTGTTAGGGTTTCATTTCTTGACGTGGATGGAATCTCTTTTTCTGATACCGGTAGCACTCTCTACCACCGTAGTCGTTACGTATCCTTTAATAAACGCGTTCTTCGAGGGTATTACTCATAAAACGTTAAGAAGAGTTGAGGTTCTAGGACTTGCTCTGGCTTTCGCAGGAGTCGTTATAGCTACTCAACCTCAGCTAAGCAGTGAGTCTGGTGTGTTAGGTGTTTTTCTAGCTTTCATAGGTTCGCTATGTGCGGCTGGCTACTTCTACTTAGGTAGGTCTTCCAGGAAGTCCGGGATGTCTCTAATAAGCTACACTATTATTGCGTACACGGCAGCTTCACTAACTCTCCTTACCTATGCTTTAGTAACTAAATCAACTCTACTACCAGCTTCAACTAATTCATGGGTTTACGTATTCTTGCTGGCAATCATACCTATGCTGGGAGGACACACAATCATTAATTACTTACTAAAGAAAATGAAGTCATATGTAGTTACTTCAGTGGCTTTAGGAGAACCTCCGGGAGCTACATTACTAGCTGCACTAATACTAGGGCAGCAAGTACGAGCAGAAACTCTGGGAGGGATGATATTAGCCTTAATAGGCATACTAATAACTGTTCACGGATCCTTAGGAAACTCCAAAACATAAATTACGTTACATATTTAATTCTTATTCATGGCGAGATACGTAGTAAGCTAGCAAGGATGAGGAGAGATGAGGAAGAACGTTGCGAAGATCTTGATGAGCATGGAAGCATTCTTCGGAGGTTTCTACGTAGCCGTGACTAGAGGTCTTTTTGTACCAATGCTTACTTACTCAGGCTACACCCTAAATGAGTTATCTCAAGTTACTTTCTTTGCTGCGTTAATGAACGTCATCTTATCGTACTTAATTTACAATTATCCGAGTCTCCTAGCTAAGAACGTAAAGATGAAGTTGTTAGTTGTTCACGGTCTTGAGAGGCTATTATTTGCTTTGCTGCCTTTCCTTATAGGTATTCCAGACTTACTAATAATAGTTTACGGGATAGCTTTAACCGTAACTATACCTGTGGGTGTCTTGCTTAACGTTGCTCTACTTAATGTTTTTGTTCAGGATGAGTTCGTAGAAATAAATGTTTTGAGAGCTGCTTTAGGAGCTGCGTCTTCGCTCTTAGGATCTATTTACACGATATTCGTAGCGGCACTTATAGAAGCACCTGCGTCGTATTACGTAGCTTACATATCTTCTTCTGTCGTAGGGTTGCTTGCTACGGCAGTCCTGATCTACTACAACATGCCAAAGGAGTTTAGTGAGTCTGAAGGGACTGTGAAGGTGGAGGAGGTTGAAGTAAGGAAAACAAATACGTTCTTAATGTTAATTCTGATGATGAGTGGGGGTAACTTAGTAGGTCTCGCATGGCCTCAATTCCTCAAGACTATAGATTCACCCCTATACTTAACCATAGCTCTTAATCTAGCAGGGAATCTTGGAGGTATAGTAGGTCCCTACTTGTGGAAAGGCTACAGGTCATACGTCCTTGCAATAGCTATTAATATAGCTTTCACTTCAGCCATACCTTTCCTCATTAATCCCCTAACTCACGTGTTTGTTTCTGCTGTTCTCTCAGCAACCTTCATAGGAGCTAACCTGATAGCTTCCGCGATATACTCTAAGTACGTTGAGTCTTTAGGAATAATTAAAGCATCTACCTTCCTGACCTCATCTAGTGCTGTTGGCTTACTCATAGCGTCAGTTCTCGGCAGATACTTGCCTGACACACCGCTACTAGTGTTTGGCTTAGCTACTCTCCTTAAACTCCTCGCGTTATTCGTGTGCGTACTGGCGATCCCGGAAACGGCAGTAGTGCCTCCGAGAACGGCGTACGGTTATGGTAAATTCATCTATCTAGTAAGCATGATAGGCTACACCTTCACAGTAGAAACCTCTAAGAGGGTGTTTAAGCTTTTCATCCAGTTAGTAGCTCTAGTACTCCTCTTGATTTTAATACTTTTGCTGTACGAATTAATCATGGTACTCTCAACAGTGTAGGTTGGTCGCTATGGAGATAACCGACATACTGTACGAGGTCTTAAGAAGTACCGTGAGATTAATCCCTTACGTGGTATTAGCTGTAGGTATTGTTTTACTTTCTATCCTCCTGGCTAAGCTAATAAATAAAGTAATTAGGTGGGTTGTGAGAGTAAGTAATTTAGAGGATCTTGTTAAGGGTGCGGTTCCGGGTGGCTTAAGATTCTCCGTAACAACATTAACTATAATGATAGCTGATATAGGTATAGCTCTACTAACTGTAACTATGATAATCAGACTACTTGCTCTAGCAACTTCTGACACGTACGCGGAGTTAGTGACGTATATCGCTCGAGTAGTGAGTATCATGATAATGCTGTTGATCTTGATGGTAGCTCTAGACATCCTCAGCAAGACAGTAATCTTCGAGAAGAAGGTTGAGAGTCTCTTATTCATACTCTTATTCTTCTTTGGTTTAGCAATGATAGTTGACTTAACTGGTCTGAGTCCGGAGATGAAGTCCTCGCTGGGTTGGGGTGTGGCTATAGGTGTGGGATTGTCTCTAGGGATATTTACGTTATGGCTTCTTTTCAGTGACATGCTAGAGAAGAAGTGTTCTCAAACACGGTAAAACGTTAGTGTAAGACCAGGTTCTCGGAATAGTTAATCCTCACTCCTCATTAATTCGTTAAGCAACGATGCTAGTTTGTCTGATTCTTTAAGTATTTTCTGAGTAATTAGTCCCTCCCTTAAAGCCAAGACCACAATACTTAGTTTTAGCACCTTCATGAACCTATGATCATCAAGTCTTACGATACCTAGTTTGTTTAAGAGGGAAGCTAAGGCTAGCGTGTGCTTGCATATGACGTACCTGCTCGATATAGGTAACGGCTTCATGTAGCTGAAGCTGGTTTCCATGGTTCTAGCTATACTCACTAATACGTTATCAGCTTTTGCTGAAGTCATTAATGCGTCCTCACACGTGCACTTAATACCGTAGGGCCCTACTTGAGTTAGGTAGAAGTCTCTAGGATACACGGGTATCCTGATCAAACCTGCTTGTGTTCTTACAGACACGAATTTCTTAATGTCTTCAGTACTAGTAGTTATGAATGCTGAAGCGTGCTCGTTCTTGATTATTAAGGCTTTGAATCTCTCACTACCTAGGAGTTCTGAGGCGCTCTTAATTCTCTTGCTCAGGGAACTTGTTAATTCCTCTAACTTCATCTCGCTCAACGTACTTACTAGTACTTCACCCAACTTCTCTAAGCTACTCCTCCACTCAGTAACTGAGATTTCCGGGTTGTCGCTCAACTAATTACCCATAAATTATTTCTTTAACAACACAATATTAACCTTGGTATTGAGAAATGAGTAGCGGGATACCTAGCAGGAGAAGATCCCTAGGTAATACGGGTGAAACAATATCTGCGATCGCTCTAGGGACTTGGGGTATAAGGAACGAGAATAACGCGTTCATAACTCTAGTAAGGGGTGTTGAGTTAGGTCTAGACACTATAGATACTGCGGAGATGTATAACTCCGGCAGAGCTGAGGAACTAGTAGGCAGAGTTATTAAGCAGGTTGGTAGAGAATCTGTTTTCTTGATAACTAAGATGCTTCCAGAGAGACTCAAGAGCAGACATGAAGTGATCAAGTACGCTAGAGCAGCATTAAGGAGGCTAAGCGTTAATGAAGTCGACTTATACCTGATTCACTGGCCTAACCCAACACTAAGTATTCAGGAACAAATCAAGAACTTTGAGGTATTGATTGATGAGGGACTCACTAGATACATAGGAGTGAGTAACTTCAACGACGTGGAGCTGGTGGAAGCTATAAACTCAACTAAGAAGTCCGACATAGTTCTTAATCAGGTACACTACAGCGTGTTAAGAAAAGAAGTAGAGGAAACACTACTTCCTACAGCACTCAAGTATCAAGTGACTATTCAAGCCTACACACCTCTAGAAAGAGGCGGGGTTTTGAGTCATCCTAGATTAGCTGAAATCTCATCAAAAATAAACAAACCTATAGTTCAGATAGCTCTGAATTACGTGATACGAGAACCCTACCTAGCTACAGTCGTTAAAACAGAGAATACTAAACACCTAGAAGAAATAGCTCAAACACTAGAGTGGTGCCTCACTCCAGAATTAATAGAGGTTCTCAAGAAATTATGAAAGAGCGTCCCATCTCTCCAAGCTTTAGAAACTACTTAACTACCTTCCTCATAAGGTAGGGAGTATTAAGCGTGTTGAAGCGGATTCTTAATATATTACTACGTCATAATTTTGTTAATGGATGATCAGAATGTTAAGGCTGGTAATCTTCGATGTGTGGGATACTTTACTATCGTTAGAGAAAATGCATGAACTACTCGCGTCTAGGTTGTCGGAACACCTAAATCTAGATCCTCATGAAGTACTGGATTCATTGAAGAGGATTCACTCGGAGGTCAAGAATCTAAGAATAAATAAAACTCCAGCTAGTAGGGTCCTGGAAGAGTCTAGGAAAAGACTCTGTGAGAAGCTAGGTTTAAGCATGAGTCATTTCATGCTGATCCACGAGGAATTAAGTAAAGAAGCTGAGGAGGGGAAGTTAGGATATCTAATTATTGACGGTGTTAGGGAGGTCTTGTCTTACGTTAGGGCTAAAGGACTTAAGACCGCGGTGCTAGGTAACGTACTCTTCTGGGATTCCTCAATAACTGTAAGTATTTTGGAGACTTCAGGCTTAAGCTCTTTCATAGACAAATTCTTCTTCTCAGACACTCTTGGTTTTCAAAAACCAGAGTTTGAAGCATTCATGACGGTACTAAAACACTTCAATCTAAAACCAAGTGAGGCAATACATGTGGGTGATAACGTTCGCGAGGATTTCGGTGGAGCCCTAGTAGCGGGTCTTAAAGCAGTTCTAATCAAGAACTTAGGGAAGGAAGTTATTAAAGCTGAGGAATTTGCTATCATACCTAGCATAAGGTACCTAATGCCCCTAATAGATGAGTGGAGCTCACCACTATGACTCCGGTTCCTCGGATTCAACACTCATTAAAACAGGTCTCACAAGCTTTACTCCCTTAAGCTTAATAATCCTCGTTAAGAGACTTTTTACACGTTCTGAACTACCTTTCAGAGCTAGTACCAACATGCAGTTTCTGCGGTCTACGTGGATATGCAGAGCAGATATTATTTCGTTTAAGTAGTCGTGCTGAATATCAGTTAGTTCGGAGTCTATCCCTCTTACTTCGTGGTCGTAGACTACGCTGATTACCCCTAATATAGAGCCTCCCGCACGCCACTTATGTTCACTTATGAAGAGACGTAGAGCTTCTCTGAATACTAGCGACTTATTCTTTATACCTAGAGATCTCATGCAATCTTCTAGCTCGTGCATCAGTTCTTCCGGGACGTAAATACCGAACTTCCCGCACAATAGTTTCACCAGCTACGGGATGGCTTAAGCCGGCTTCACATAACCCCACTTATCTAGTGCTTTCTTAAGTTCCTTATGTGTCTCAGCATATACGTCTAGAGGTATTCCCTTCAAGAACGCCTCGACAGCCTGCCTAACAGCCATAGCACCTTCCCTAGGACCGCCAGGATGTCCGAGCACACCACCACCAACCTGAATCACTAAATCAACACCTAATGATTTGATGACTTCAGGCAGTGTGCCTGGGTGTAGACCGCCTGAAGACGTGGGGAGTACGGGCTTAATATGGTGCCAGTTTTGTGCTAGTCTCAAATCACCTGTCTCAGGAACGTATACGGGTTCTCTCAACACTCTACTTATGTTTATGACGTCTTTTGCTCTAGCTTCTAGCTTACCTACCTCAGGAGTACCAACGTGTAGTTGGTCTACACCAATCACGCGTAGGAGTTTAGCTAAAGCAAACATTGAGAGACCATGTGTTGGGTTCCTAGTGAAGGCTGCGTGGAAAGCTCTATGAGCATGTATCGCTAAGCCATACTCCTCAGCTAAATCTCTGATAAATGTTAGGGATGACCAGCCAGCAATCACTACATCCACCATCACGAACGGATTACCGTAATCAGCTACTAGCTTAAGCCTCTTCTCCATCTCCCTAACGTCAGCCGTTATGTTAGCTAACCAAACCTTCCTCTCACCACTCTCTTTCTCAGCTTTGTCAATAGCTCTCATAACTGCTTTAGCTCTCTCACTAAACCTGCAGAAAGGAGGTGACGCGAGATTCTCGTCATCTTTCACGAAATCCATGCCTCCTACCAGAATTTCGTAAGCTACTGTTTCCAATTCTTCAGGGGAGAAACCAACCTTAGGCTTAGGGACGGTGCCAAGTAGTGGTCTGTCATAAACCCTGTATATATCCCTAACGCCCTTAAGTCCTTTCACAGGTCCTTTAAAGTGCTTCAGGAATTCCTTAGGCATCATAATATCTTCGATTCTGAGACCCTTAACCCTCCTCATACCGAAGATGTTGCCAGCAACTGAAGCTAGGAAAGCCGGCATATTATCCTCCTCAAATAAGTCTGTAGGATACGCTACCCTAACAAGCCAGGACCCATCACCGATATCTCTTATTTCATATGCTCTACCCATTAATCTCCAAATCCTTTCAGGAAGTGATGAGAGGGTAGTCCAAGTACCGACACTGCTTTCAGAAGCTATGCCGCCAGCAACGTCCTCAATACTGAAACCCTCAGCAGGAGTAACTTTGAAAGACACTATCACATCCTTATCAGGATCTGGGGAATAATCCTTCTTAACAAAAACATTATACCACTCAAACTCTTCAGGCATACGCGAAACACCTTACTATAATAAAAGAACCAGAAACTAATAAATCTTTTCATAAACTTAGTGAACAGCATATATTTAAAAAGACAATACAGAGCTTAATTTTCCTTAGGCTCTGGAGAATTATTTAATTATTGCTTGTTCTTCCGTATTTCTCGAGGATTTCTTCCCTACTTGCAGAGTCTCTATAAGCTTAAATATCGATATGTCACTAAATATATGAGAGGTGCGTGTTAGTGGGTGAGTATGTTTGCAGAACTTAAGATCTATAACACTAGGACTAGGTCTCTAGAAGTATTTAAGCCTCTTAATGGTAACAGAGTATTTATGTTTGTGTGTGGTCCCACGGTTTATGATTATTCTCATATAGGTCACGCAAGAGTCTTCGTGTTCTTTGATGTTGTAGCGCGTTGGTTAAGGAGATTAGGGTATTCACTGTTCTATATAGTCAACATAACTGATGTGGATGACAAGATAGTTGGGAGAGCGGTTGAGGAGGGGACTCACCCACTGGATCTTGCTAGGAAGTACGAGAAGTTCTTCCTTGAAGATATGGTGTCGCTTAACGTAATATCTCCTAACCTTTATGCGAGAGCCTCTGATTACTTGAGAGAGATATTCGAGCAAATAGAGATGCTTCTAAGCAAGAATCACGCATACGTTACGCCTACGGGAGTATACTTCGATATAACCACTTTCAGTGATTACGGTAAATTATCGGGTAGAGATCCTAAGGAGTTGATTGTTCACAGGATTGAACCAGACCCGACGAAGAGGAATCCAGGGGACTTCGCTTTATGGAGAGTCAGACCTAAGCATGAGTTCGGGTGGGACTCACCGTGGGGTTACGGTAGGCCCGGATGGCACATAGAAGACACTGCAATAACTATCAGGCATTTCGGTCCTCAGTACGACATACATGGTGGTGCGGTAGAGCTGATATTCCCTCATCACGAAGCTGAGATAGCTCAAGCTGAGTCTTTTACTGGCATAAAGCCTTTCGTTAATTTCTGGATTCACGTGGGCCTGCTCACAGTGGGTGGTGAGAAGATGAGTAAGTCTTTAGGAAATTACGTCACCATTAGAGAAGCTCTCAACAAATACGGCGCCAACACTCTCAGACTGTATTTACTGCAGACCCACTACAGGTCACCGATAGACTTCACGTGGGACGCGCTCGAAAGCACTCATAAGACATTCTCCAGAATTGAGGTAGCTCACTCAAGGTTAGAGCAGCTAGAGGTTAGGGGGGATGGTGGGGTTAGTGATGATGAGATAGAATTAAGAAAGAAGACTGAAAGAGCTAGAGAAAAATTTGATGAGTCTATGAATAACGACCTAAACACTGCTGAGGCTGTAGCTAGTTACCTAGATCTAGTATCAGCTATTAACGAATACACTAACAAGAGAAGCGATATTGATAAGGTCACGTATGAGTTAGTTATTAACACACTCAACTATATGAACAGTGTTTTAGGTTTCGTAGTGAGACCGAGTAGTATGGGAGAATTAGCCGAGGCCTTAATTAGGTTATTGGTTGATGTTAGGTCTGAACTCAGGAAGAGGAAGATTTGGGAATTATCAGATAAGTTAAGAGAAGATTTGAGGAGGTTAGGTATAGAGCTTCAAGACACCCCCTCAGGTACTAAATGGGTTGTGAGGGTGAAGAGATAAACTTGGATGTGGTTGAGTTACTTAAAGAGCTCGTTAGGATAAAGAGTCTGCCAGGAAGTGAGGGAAACTTAGCAAACACCGTAAAGGAGTTTCTAAGTTATGCAGGGGTTGATAAAGTCTTCATAGATAGTGTGGGGAACGTGATTGCTCCAGTGAGGGGTGGTGGTTTAGGAACAATCGTTGTGGAGGGTCACTTAGATACGGTAGATGTTGGTGATTTAAGGCAGTGGGTTGTTGAGCCTTTTTCCGGTGTAGAGATTGAGGGTAAGGTTTACGGGAGAGGAGCTGTTGATATGAAGGGCGCGATTGCTTCTCAGGTGAAAGCACTTGAGGATTTGAAGACTCTGGAAAGTGATCTCTACGTGATATACACGGTGCACGAGGAAATAATTGAGGGTGTTGCCTTAAGACACGCGCTGAGGGATTCACTAAGAATACGTCCTGACGTAATAGTGACTGGGGAAGCTACTTCTCTTAAGCTTGGCTTGGGTCATAGAGGCAGAGCAGTCATAAACCTCGAGATCTCCGGGATTTCAGCTCATGCTTCAATGCCTGGCGAAGGTATTAACTCTCTTGAGGGAGCTGCTCAGGCTATCCTAAAGATAGCTGACATATCTAGTAACCTACCTAGTCACGAGTTACTCGGTAATGAGTCAGCTGTAGCTACTCTCATCGACTGTCAACCTAAAATACAGCCTCAAATACCTGATAAATGCTTAGTCACAGTAGATCATAGGTTATTACCAGGCAGGAGCGAGGCAGACTTAATCAAGATATATGAAGATTTATGTAATCAAGTCAAGAATCTGAGGAAGACTGGGTGCAGACCTTCATTAAGAGAGGAAGAAATCAATTCTTGGAGAGGCTACCACCTACGTACTAAGGAGTTATTTCCTGGCTGGATAAACGAGGATGTAAGCCTAGTTAAACCTCTAATAAGATCTCTCAAAAAGATTTATAGTAATGTCTCAAGACATTACTGGAAATTCTCAACAGACTTGGTTATCTTGAATGAATTTAATGCTGAAGGTCTTGGTTTAGGTCCTGGGGAGGAAACACTAGCTCATAAACCTAACGAGTACGTTGAGGTTGTTGAGTTGAAGAAAGCTGTAGACATGTATAGAGTGTTGCTTCAAGAACTAAGTAGTCACCTATCAAGTAAGATAAAGTAAGAGAATAAACTTACCGGAGAAAACGAAATACTTGCTCTTTACTACGTACTCTCTAGGTAAGCTATTGCTTCAATCATTAAGTCAGCGTCTCTAGGTATCGAAGATACTGCTACTACAGCTCTAGCTGGTTTATGATCACCTAATAATTCACTATAGACCTCATTAAACTCACTAAACCTACTTACGTCTTTTAGATATACGGTAACCTTAACTATATTCTTTATATCTCCTCCCGACGCATGAACTATTTCTATCACGTTGATTAATGCTTGTCTAGCTGCTTCCCTAAAATTATTCTTTATCAACTCACCTGTTAGTGGATTTATAGGTAATTGACCTGAAACGAAGAGGAAATTACCTGCTAAGACTCCTTGAGAGTAAGGTCCTACCGGTTTAGGTGCTTTTTCCGTATAAACATACTTCATTTAGGGACACCATTAGTTAATCTCATACAGACTTATATGCTAATGAGTGGGGGTGCATTCTGAAACATTTTTATGAATGATACGATTATAATTAATGAGGCATGGTGAATGAGCTGTACACAACCCCCACACACGGCACCTCTCTCGAATCCTGGGGGTTCAGGTGCTCATAAGGTATTTAGTGCTGTGATTATTTTGGGTGGAGAAGATGATTTTATGCATCGTTATTTAATTTATGATCTCATTAAGGAAGGCGTGCGGGGTAAGTACAAGAAAATAGAACTCTACGTCATAAGTCCTCTTCCCTCCCCACTATACCTTAAACAGATCAGAGACTTGCTTTTATCGAATATTCACGTTAGTATAGTTGTTAAGTATTCTGGTTACGGTGCTGATTCTCTGAGGAAATTGTTGGAGGAGTTAATTAAGTCAGGTAATGATATCAGGGTATATTCATCACGTAGTTTAGGGGGTGAGTACTTAGAGGTAATTAAGCAATTTAGTATCACCACGATTCTAGCGGGTGAGGGTTCGTGAGTTTCGAGATAATCATAACTAGCGATAGAACAATGATGACTAATCATAGAGGTAAGGAATTCCTAGGTTTCATGACTACAGGACCTGCTATAGGTATTCCAGAGTTTTTGTGGATGTGGATTGCTGCTCCTAAAATGAGGGTTGATGAGTTAGGCAGACCTATTGAAGCGCCTTACGGATTAAGAAAAATTGAAGCGAAACTTCAGGAGCTAGGTTATAAAGCATCTATTATAGACCCGAACCACATAGATAAGCACTTAAAAAGTATGAAAATCCTCATGATAGGTCATCACGACTACTTTGCTTACGGACCCCCAAGTAGTGAGTGGTGGTTCATAACAGGTAAGGAACCCGTAAACAGGAAATCCTTCATAAGATTTATGAGAAGTAAACCAGTTCGTGAAGCTAAGAAGAGAGGCGTGAAAATAATTGTTGGTGGTCCAGCAGCGTGGCAGTGGTTGTGGGAAGTCGAACTAATGCGTGAGTTCGGTGTTGACACAGTAATTGACGGGGAAGCTGAGTTAGTGATTAGTGATATAGTTGAGAAAGCTTTAAACAATGAAGAACTACCTCAGTACGTCTTCGTAGGACCTTACGAAGTACCGCAAATAAGTGAAATACCGGTGATTAAGGGAGCAAGCGTGAACGGTCTTGTTGAGATAATGAGGGGGTGCCCTAGAGGATGTAAGTTCTGTTCTGTTACGTTAAGACCACTCAGGTACATACCTCTAGATAAGATAAAAGCTGAGGTAGAAGTTAACGTACGTAATGGTGTTAAGAACACTATACTTCATAGTGAAGATGTTTTGCTGTACGGTGCTGACGGTATTAAACCTAGAGAAGAACCTTTAATTAGGTTGCACGAATTAGTTAAGAAGCTAATCCCAGGTAGCATAGCTTGGGCGCACACTAGCTTCGCGGCAGTCAAGTTCGCTGAAGATAACTACAAGCTAGTGTCCAGGATAATGAATAACATACTACACGATAAACAAGAATACTTAGGGGTTGAGATAGGTCTCGAGACAGGTAGTCCAAACCTAGCTAGGAAGATAATGCCAGCTAAATCAGCACCATACCCTCCTGAAAAGTGGCCTGAAGTAGTTGAGGAAGCTCTTAAGATACTACACGAGAACAGAATAGTGCCTGCAGTAACACTAATTCTAGGAATACCGGAGGAAACCCCTGACGACTTAATTAAAACGTCTGAGCTCCTCGACAGGATACGTCAATACAGAAGCCTCATAGTACCTATGTTCTTCGTTCCTATGGGTGCTTTAAGAGATAGAGATTGGTTCAGAAAAAATACCATCAGAAGAGAACACATAGACGTGATGCTCAGAACACTATACCACTCCATATACTGGGCTGAAGACATAATGAATAAGTTTTACATGAGAGAAGCAAAATACTTGCTTGCCAGAATATTTCTGAAGATCTTCATGAGATACGTAAAACATAAAGTAGATAAACTAAGACCACAACTCGAGGAATTAGTTCATAGTTAGGTTCTATCAACGAATAAAGCTTACGCTAAGTAACGCTGGTTTCCGTCTCTCTCGTAAGGAGATGATTAGTTAAAAACGCATGAGTTATGAAAGTACTAATTCACCCTCTAATCTCATTAAGTATTTGCTGATATCGTTGGGTTGCTGCCCGCGCCCACGCAAGCTTATATAGGTCTATCATCTGTGGTTCGCTCCCTATAATGCTGGTTACTCTTATAGCATCTTCCTGAGTGAATGTTGATGTTTGCCCTGTTTTAGGATCTACGTAAGTGAGTGGAGCGCTGAGAAGACTCACGTAGTAATCAAATTGATCTTTTGTGAGTCGCCCGCTCAAATACTTACTAACTAACGTTGTCCAAACTTGCTTTAAATCACTATTAAGATTTACTAATATTGCTTCGAAGTAGTATATTATTGCTTTCTCGTAAGATAAAGCTAGGTCATCATCGAACTGAATGCCTACAGTTCTATTTATCTCTAAGAAGGCTCGATAAAGGTCTTGCCTCTTGCTTCCTTCAGGAGTCTCGAAAGCTCTCGGATTTACGGGGAGTCTATTTATATCAGGCTTGAACCAAACCTTCCACTGACCCTCAGTAAGAACCCACGCTATGAAGGCCTGAGCAGCTTCGGGATTAGGTGAGGTTCTTAGGAGAGCTATAGGGTCCCCGTTAACTATCGTCTCGCCAGCGGGAATCAAGTACTTACAATCAGGATTTTGTGATTGAGCTATGTACCCGTAAAAATCTATGGTGATCCCTACATCTATGTCCCCCACAATAACACCGTCCCTCACATCTGCTGACCCCTGATATATCCTAGCGTTAGCAGCCATAGTTGTTAGTACTTTCCAACCCTCTACCCATCCATAAGCTTGCAAGATAATCTCGTACATTCTCGTATTACTGGTTGATTGTGTTGGGTTAGCTATACCTACTGCTGGTTTACCTAGGAGAACAAGCTTACGAGCGTAATCCACACTGCCTAAGTCACTCCACCTAGTTGGTTGAGGTAAGCCGTAGGAATTAAGAGTAGCTAAATTTACGGTGAAACCGAAGGAAGATATCGCTGCCGCTACCCAGTATATTTTGTTGTCCGGGCCTAACCTCTTCATTGGCGCACCAGCTATGTAATTAGGTATTTGACTCACAGCATCCAAGACATCCTGTGAAGTTAGGGGAGCTAATAATTCAGCTTGATATAAAATATCGAAAAGTGTAGGACCGCCTCCCCAAGCAACATCATAATTCTTTTGCTGAATAATCGGAACCCACCAACCAGCCTCCAAATACACAAAGACAATATCCTTAATGTTGTATCTTCTCGCAATCTCAGAATTTAAGAACTCGTTTCTAGTAATCACCTGAATATCTCCTGAGTGTCTAGTAACCACATACAGTACTATACCCTCCGTAGTAGGAGTCGTGGTT